>WQSG01000034.1 GCA_009788055.1 Defluviitaleaceae bacterium
GGTTCGGGGGGAGAACCTTTTTTTTCTTGAAAAAAAGGTTCTCCCCCCGAGGTTTTGTTGCCTATGAAATTTCCCTTATCCCTTACAGCGGATACGATTCCTTTGCTTCGTATTTTGTGTGAAGCAAGTCGTGAGCCTTGTGGCTGTTTGGTTTTTGGAGGTAGTCGTCGTAGAGTTTTTTGATTTGGGTGTTTTTGTGGGATTTGCGAACTTTCAGCGCGCTGTCTTCTTCGTAGAGGGCGGCGGCGCGGGCTTCGCGAACGTCTGTTGTGGCGCGGGTTTCGGCAGAAATGCGGGGCTGTCCGCCGCCGTTTACGCAACCGCCGCTGCAAGCCATTACTTCAATAAAGTCGTATTTGGCTTCGCCTGTTTTTATTTTGTCCAGAAGTTTTGCGGCGTTTGCCGTGCCATGAACAACTGCGGCTTTTATTTTTGTGCCGGCAAAATCAACCTCGGCTTCTTTTATTCCTTCAAGGCCGCGAACGGCTTTGTATTCCACTTCGGCAACATCGCTGTTGGAAATTACGTCTGCGGCTGTGCGAAGTGCGGCTTCCATTACGCCGCCTGTCGCGCCGAAAATTACGCCGCCGCCGCTGTATTCGCCCAACAAGTCTTGGTCAAAAGTGCTGTCGGGAAGCGCGGTAAATTTCACGCCCGCTTGTTTCAGCATTTTTGCAAGTTCGCGGGTGGTAAGCACCGCGTCAACATCTTTGAGGCCGTTTGTGGCAAGCTCTGCGCGTTCCGCTTCAGACTTTTTGGACGTACAGGGCATAACCGCAACGGAGAATATTTTTTTCGCGTCAATGTTGGCTTTTTCGGCATAGTAGGATTTCAAAATCGCGCCGAACATGGACATCGGGGACTTGCATGAAGAAAGGTTCGGCAAAAATTCGGGGTAGTTAAATTCGCAGAATCTAACCCATCCGGGAGAGCAAGATGTCATCATGGGCAACTTGCCGCCGTTTTTCATGCGGTCGATAAGTTCGTTTGCTTCTTCCATAATGGTAAGGTCTGCGGCAAAATTTGTATCAAAAACTTTGGCGAAACCAAGACGCTTCAACGCCGTTACCATTTTGCCCGTAACGCGTGTGCCAACCGCCATTCCAAATTCTTCGCCAAGGGCGGCACGAACTGCGGGCGCGGCTTGCACTACAACGTGAAGGTCGGGGTTTTCCAACGCCGCCCACACTTTGTCAATGTCTTCTTTTTCGCGCAACGCCGCCGTTGGGCAAACATTTACGCACTGTCCGCAGTAGATACAAGGTACTTCGTTCATGCCCTTGTTAAGGTGCGGAGATACTTTTGTGCTTATGCCCCTGTCGGTGAAATCCAAAATGGACGCGCCTTGCTGTTTTTTACACACGTTTACGCAACGTCCGCAAAGTACGCACTTGCTTTGGTCGCGCACAATCGACGGGGAAGATGTATCCACAATGCCAAAATCGTTCGCGCCTTCAAAAGGCACTTCTCTGATGCCCATTTCATTTGCGATTACTTGCAATTCGCAATTTCCGTTAGCGGAACAGGTTAGACAATCCCTGTTGTGGCTGGACAAAATCAGCTCAACCGTTGCCCTCCGTGCAGCTCTAACTTTCTTGCTTGTGGTGCTTACAACCATTCCGTCAAACACAGGCATTACACAAGCCGCCGCCAAACTTCTCGCGCCCTGCACCTCTACCTGACAAACACGACAAGCACCAATTTCATTCGCTTCCTTTAGATAACACAGCGTCGGGATATCAATACCGCCCTTACGCGCCGCGTCCAAAATTGTGCTTCCAGCTTCAACTTCAACAACTATATTATCAATTGTTACCTTAGCCATTTACAAAACTCCCTTCAATTATTTTTTCACGATAGATTTAAACGGACACTTCGGAATACACGCGCCGCATTTTACGCACTTTTCTTGGTCGATAACATGAAGCTCTTTGCGTTCGCCGATGATAGCATCAACGGGGCAAGCTTTTTTACAAAGGGTACAGCCCTTACAAGAGTCTTCGATGAAAAATTCGAGGAGTTCTGTGCAAGCCCCTGCGGGACATTTTTTGTCCTTAACATGGGCGATATATTCATCGCGGAAATAGCGAAGGGTGGACAGAACGGGGTTTGGAGCCGTCTGCCCCAATCCGCACAAGGATGACGCTTTGATGTTGTTTGCCAAAACTTCGAGGCGTTCAAGGTCTTCCATTTCGCCCTTGCCTTCGGTAATGCGAATGAGGGTTTCAAGCATACGCTTTGTACCAACACGGCATGGCGGGCATTTTCCGCAGGATTCGTCAACGGTAAATTCTAGGAAGAAACGTGCAATGTCAACCATGCAGTTGTCTTCGTCCATTACAACAAGCCCGCCGGAGCCCATCATCGCACCGAGTTCAAGCAAGCTGTCGTAGTCGATTGGCGCGTCAAGCTGGTCTTTGGTTAAGCAGCCGCCTGAAGGCCCGCCGATTTGCACCGCCTTAAATTCTTTTCCGTTGGGAATGCCGCCGCCGATTTCGTAAACGATATCGCGGATGGTTGTACCCATTGGAACTTCGATAAGCCCTGCGTTTTCAACTTTTCCGCCCAGTGCGAAAACTTTTGTACCGTTAGATTTTTCCGTTCCCATAGCGTTAAGCCAAGCCGCGCCGTTGAGAATAATTTGCGGGATGTTTGCGAAAGTTTCTACGTTGTTGATAATTGTAGGTTTGCCCCAAAGCCCCTTTACTGCGGGGAATGGCGGGCGTGGGTTTGGCATACCGCGCTTGCCCTCGATAGAGTTAAGCAGTGCGGTTTCTTCGCCGCAAACGAACGCGCCTGCGCCAAGGCGAATTTCAAGGTCGAACGCGAAATCCGTATCAAATATTTTTTCGCCCAACAAACCAAAATCTTTTGCTTGGTCAATTGCCAATTGCAAGCGGTTTACCGCAATGGGGTATTCCGCACGAACATACACAAAGCCCTTGTTAGCACCGATTGCATAGCCCGCAATTGCCATTGCTTCAATAATAGAGTGGGGGTCGCCCTCCAAAATAGACCTGTCCATGAACGCGCCCGGGTCGCCTTCGTCCGCGTTACATACAACATATTTTTGCGCGTTCTCGGTTTTGAAGCAGAATTCCCACTTCATACCTGTGGAGAAACCGCCGCCGCCGCGCCCGCGCAAACCTGAATCTTTGATTTCTTTTATAACATCTTCGCGCTTCATGCCAAGCACTTTGTTTAACGCCTGATACCCGTCGAACGCAATGTATTCCGTAATATTTTCAGGGTTTACCAAACCGCAAAGACGCAGAGCAACACGCTTCTGGATTTTATAGAAAGGCACATCATTGAACGGCGTGATAGAGCCGTCTGCATTAACAGCCTCGGGCAGAAGCAAATCTTTAACAGGCGCGCCGCCCAAAAGATGCTCTTGCACAATTTTTGGTATATCTTCTAATTTAACACGGCTGTAGAAAGAGCCTTCGGGGTAGATAATTACAATCGGCCCCACTTGGCAATAGCCGAAACAGCCTGTGCGTACGATTTCTACGCTGTCTGCAAGATTATTCTTTTTAACTTCGTCCGCGAAAATCCCCTCAATTTTTGCGGCGTCGGCGGATAAACAGCCTGTTCCTTCGCAAATAAGAACGTGGCGTTTATTGTCTCCCGCCTGTTTTCCGAGCCTTAGCTCAAGGTTTTTCATTGTTATTTGTTTTGTGTTATTCAACTTTTCCAGTGCTGTCAAGATAATCTCCCCTTAATATTTAGAAATAATATCTTTCATTTCGCCGCCTTTAACGGTTAGACGGCCATAAACGTCATCACCTTTTTCGCGGTTGTTCACGATTACAACGGGCGCAAGACCGCAAGCACCTACGCAACGTGTTGCCATAAGTGTGAATTTGTAATCAGGTGTGGTTTCGCTGGGCCCAATTCCGATTTCCGCAGTAACTTCGTCAACCAGTTTTTGCGCGTCTTTAACGTAACACGCCGTACCCATGCAAACGCTGATGATATAGTCGCCCTTCGGCTCGATAGAAAACTGGTGATAGAACGTAATTACACCATAGATTTCCGCCATGGGAATGTTAAGTTCCTTAGAGATTATTTTTTGAACCTCCACAGGAATGCACCCAAAAATTTTCTGCGACTCGTTCAATACAGGCATAAGACCGCCTTGCCTGTTTTTGTTAGCCGCCAAGCAAGCATCAAGCTTTTTCATACGTTCCGGTGTTACTACTTCTTTCTTCGCCATGTATGTATTCCCCTTTTCTGCGCGTACGCGTAAATTTTTTTGTTGCGCATATTGTAACATTGCTTGGCAAAAAAATAAAGGAAATATTCTTGGGAAAAATATTTCCTTTACAAATTTTTTTACCCGGTGAATATTACCTGATTGCGACCGCCTTCTTTTGCGTTGTACAGCGCGTCGTCGGCTTGTTTGATGGCCTTTTCTATGCTGTCGGAAGAGTATGGCGCAACGCCCATGCTTACGGTAACGGGCAAGGTGCAGTCTATGGCATCGAAGGGCGTATCTTGGATGATGGCGCGAATGCGCTCTGCCACGCCTTCCGCCATATCTCTTGAGAGATTGGGCAGGTAAATGATAAACTCTTCGCCGCCGTAACGGGCAAGAATATCATGGGGGCGCAGGGCATTTTGCATTCGGGTTGCCAGTTCCACCAGCACCTTGTCGCCCACCAAATGCCCGTGGGTATCGTTTACCTTTTTAAAATGGTCTGCGTCCACGATTGCTATATATGCAGTTTCGTTGTTGCGCCGCGCCCTTGCACTATCTTTTTGCGCCAGTTCTATAAAACTGCGCCGGTTGTAAATCCCCGTAAGCGGGTCGGTTTTTGCAAGGCGGTCAAGCTCTGCCTTGGTTTGCTTCAGGCGGTAATTGTTCTGCGCGATAAACAGCACCAGCGCGCTAATGAACAAGCCCGAAAATATCAGCGCGATAATTTCAATATCCGTGTACCAAGTGTAAATCGCCTTTAGCCGCAAGTACCATTCCGCATTCATAAACCGAATGGGCTTTTCTATATAACTGCTGTAATAATCTGCGTAGTCCATGTTGTGGCTAAGGGTTTGCCGCTCGCCCGTGTATGGGTCGAAACGCCACAGCAAGTATTCGTAACCCTGCGTGCGCAAGCGGTCCAGTTCCGCATTGGCAAGGGCGTTTGGAAAGTGAAGCGACACCGCCACAAGCCCCCAGAAATCTTCCCGCGCTAAATCCATATACGTGGGCAAAATTCCTTTTAAAACAAGATGCCCGTATGGCGACATAAACGGCCCGGACATCACAAGTTCTCCCGTTTCATACGCCATACGCGCCTCGCGGTAGCCGTAATGCTCTTCGGAAAAAAGATTCATGCCTATCAAATACGAAACATCGTCGTAAGCGGAATACGCCTTGGAAACCTTCCCGTTTGGCGCAATTAATATATTCGTGATAACAGGATGGTCTACGATAATCGGCGCGACCGTTTCAAAGCCTACAATATCGCCATCGCCGTAGTACACCAGCGCGGAAAGCACTTCTGTTTTGAAAAAGAAACGGCTAAGCGTGTCGTCTATCCGCATCCCCTTTTCCGCCAGAAAATTCTCCGTATATAATCTTTCGTATTCAGACCGCGTAACAACCACCGCGATTACCATAAAAGTACAAAGAATTAAGGACAATACACACAAAATTATCGCCTTAACCGAAAAGCCGTAAAATGTTTTGTTCATAGTGATAATTCCCCCCTCATCGTTTGATAGATACTATGCAGTAATGCGATAAAATGTCAACCGTTTTCTTTTAATATATGTTAGACTGTGGATAAAAAGAGGTGCTATAAAATGAAAAAATATTTACTGGGCGTAGACGGCGGCAACACAAAAACCGACTACTTAATATACACAACAGAAGGAAAATATGTAGACCTATTGCGAACAGGAACGTGCAGCCACGAAAATTTCCCCGACGGCTTTGACGGAATGGAACGTGTAATGCGCGAGCAACTGGACAAAATCCTCTCGCGCAACAACATAGATGTGACAGATATAGCGGCGGGCGGATTCGGTCTTGCGGGCGCAGACTTCCCGTGGCAAATTGAAGAGCTGGAAAAACGCGTTGCGGCAATCGGTTTTAGCCGCTTTGGCGTAGCAAACGACGGCATTTTGGGAATAAAAGCGGCTTGCGAAGGCGGCGTTGGTTTATGCGCGGTAAACGGAACAGGCACAGTTGTAATAGGCGCGGACGAAAAAGGCGAAACCATGCAGGTAGGCGGCGTTGGCGCACTAAGCGGCGACAGTGCAGGAGGAAGTTACATCCGCGACAGAATAGTTGCCGCCCTCTACGACTTCCACTACCGTTGCGGCCCTGATTCTTCCATGTTCCCCGAGGTGCTGAAAATCCTTGGCGCACAACCCGCAGACCTACGCGCCGTAATAGGCAACTACGAACTACTCCACCGCAACATGACCGCCATAATAAAAGCCGCCGCAACCGCCGCCGAAAACAGCGACAGCACCGCTTGCAAAATCTTCGACCACATTGGCGAATCCATCGGAAAATCCGCCGCGGGTTGCATCCGCAAACTCTCATTCTCCTCCTCGCGCCCAATCGAAATTGTCCAAGTAGGAAGCATTTGGTTCAAAATCCCCTATCCCGGCATGAACGACACCTTCCTAAAAACCACCCAATCCCTAAGCGGAAAAACCTGCCGCATCGTAAAACTCAATGCCCCTGCCGCCGCAGGCGGCATCCTTTGGGCAAAAGAACTCGCCCACAACGCCCCACCGCCAAGGTCCTTCCGCGACGGCGTGCTGAAGTTGGTTATATAGTTAAGACCTTGGGGCGTTGCCCCAAACCCCATGAACTTTTTGAAAAAAGTTCAATCAAAAACTTTAACTCAAAAACCCGCATACGCGGGTTTTTGGGATTAACGAGTTGATTATCGCTAGTCCATGTTAAAGTTTGGGTCAAGCCTTTTTAAAGGCTTGCGGGGTTCGGGGCAGAGCCACGAGGTTTTTCTTTTTGTTAAAAATTTTCCGTGTCCGGCGCGAATCGAACGCGCGACCTTTCGCTCCGGAGGCGAACGCTCTATCCCCTGAGCTACGGACACTTGCGAAGCGTTGACAATGGTATCATTTAAGAGGGGTTCTGTCCAGCGGTAATGTTCAAAATTTATGCATATGAAAATTGGAATTGGAAATAATGTTGGTAAATGAAAATTAATGGAGGCTGATGTACCATGGCAAAATGCAACGGCAACTATGCCCATTCGATAGTGAGACATGATTTCCAGTACGGGCATAGGTTTATGAATTATCATGAAGGAGAAGCGCAGTTTCTGCACGGACACTCCGGCTATGTCGAGATTGAAATAGGCGGCGAAGTAGACGAACGCACGGGCTATGCTTATCCGTGCAAAGAGGCACAGAAATTAATTATTGAAATTGCGGACAACTTCCACCACGGCACACTTTTACAAGAAGGCGACCCGCTTATTGAGCATCTGCTAAAAGGCTACGAAGCGGCGGGCATCCGCAACGGCGTAAAAGAAATAGATGCAGTCAAACCGAAGAAGCTTGACCATCCGCTTGTAAAATCTTACCCCGAGTGCCGTTTGTCTATCACCGCAAAAGTTTCCACCTGCGAAAATTTTTGCGAGATGTTTTATGAACTCTTGAAGGATAAGCTGAATATCAAAAAAATTACGTTTAGGTCATCGTCACTCAACGCCGCAACACGGTGCTACGAGTAGTTAAAAATCATGAAAGGCGGAGTATCTGTGAAATATAAATGCGATATATGCGGCTGGGTTTATGACGAAACCTCCGGCGCACCCGACCACGACATATCCCCCAACACGAAATGGACAGATTTGCCCGATGATTTTGTTTGCCCCCTGTGCGGGGCGGACAAAGACCAATTTTCTAAAGAAGAATAATACCAACTTGCCGCTTTTTATAGCAACAAAAAACAACACCTTTCTTGATGATATTGTCAAAAAGGTGTTGTTTTATTTACAGCATTTTCCTAGCCGTCAATTTTTTTCATATGACGCATAAGGTCAATGAGTTTGCAGGAATAGCCCCACTCGTTGTCGTACCAGCTAACCAGTTTTACGAAGTTGTCGGAGAGGGCGATGCCTGCGTCTGCATCGAATGTGCTTGTGCAGGATTCGCCGAGGAAGTCTGTGGAAACAACTGCGTCTTCGGTGTAGCCAAGGATGCCTTTAAGGGGGCCTTCGCTTGCGGCTTTCATTGCGGCTTTGATTTGGTCGTAGGTTGCGGGTTTTTCAAGACGAACGGTGAGGTCTACAACGGATACGTTTGTTGTGGGAACGCGGAACGCCATGCCCGTAAGTTTGCCTTTTACTTCGGGAAGAACAAGGCCTACGGCTTTTGCCGCACCTGTGCTGGAGGGGATGATGTTTGCCGCCGCCGCACGTCCGCCGCGCCAGTCTTTTTGGCTTGGGCCGTCTACGGTTTTTTGGGTTGCGGTTGTTGCGTGAACGGTTGTCATGAGACCTTCAACGATGCCGAAGTTGTCGGAAATTACTTTGGCAAGGGGTGCAAGGCAGTTTGTTGTGCAGCTTGCGTTGGAAACGATGTTAAGGTCTTTTGTGTATTTTTCGTGGTTTACGCCCATTACGAATGTTGGGGTGTCGTCTTTTGCGGGTGCGGAAAGAACAACTTTTTTTGCGCCGCCGTTGATGTGGGCTTGTGCAGACTCCTGTGTGAGGAAGAAGCCGGAGCATTCTGCCACGTATTCTACGCCGTGATTGCCCCATTTAATATTCTCGGGCTTAAATTCTGCGTAAAGTGCGATTTCTTTTCCGTTTACGATAAGCTTGCCGTTTGACGCTTTAACGTCACCGTCAAACTTTCCGTGCGTAGAATCGTACTTTAGCATATACGCCATGTATTCTGCGTCTATGCCGGGGTCGTTTATTGCTACCACTTCTACATCTTTTAATGTGCTTGCGTAGCGGAACGCCAAACGCCCTATACGCCCAAAACCATTGATACCTACTTTTACCATTGGATTCGCCTGCTTTCTTCTAAGAATTTTTCATGCATTTTTAGTTTAACACAACGGGACAGGCAATAAAAGGGTTTTTTTACATAGTATACAGTACAACCTAGCGAGGGGCGATTTATTATGTTACGCAAAAAACGATTGATGGGGTTAATTTTTTTCTTCGTGGGTGTGGGAATGGTGATACAGTACATGATGCCGGGCTGGGGATTTTTGCTTGCCGCGGCGTTAATTATCATGGGGTTTTGGAATGTTTTTGTACGGTGAATTTTTCTTAAGAATTTTTCTTTTACTTTTCGTGCGAAACAATGTACACTGTACAAAAGAATAGCGGGGGGTTTTTCCATGAAGAGAAGGACTATTGCGTGGCTTATTATTTTTGTGATGGTGTTGCCACTTTTTCCGGCGTTTTCGGTGGTTGCCGCAGAGGGTTCTGCGGGGCGTGACCCGCGCCGGATTTTTATTTGCGAAAACGGGCGGTATTTCATGGTTGGGGACAACCAAAGGATTTGGATAAACGGTGTAAATACGCCGTGGAACCAATGGAACGATTTTGCAGGCAATAATTTTGACGATGCAAACCATGCGTGGTGGGATGGTCACTTTGCCACTTTGCGGGCGAATGGGGTAAATTCTACGCGGGTGTGGATAATGTGTTCAAACCATACAGGTGATGCCAATAATTATGGGTACGAGCCTTTTATGGATATAAGCGCGGCAGGCATGATAAGCAATGTCAGACAGCGGCACTGGGAAAATCTTGAACGGTTCTTCGCGCTGGCATATCAGCACGAAATTTACATTATGGCAACGCTGATATCCTTTGACCATTTTCGCCCCAACGCGTGGCATCATGCCGCGCCGCAACCGCAAAGATGGCGCGAGATGTTACGCTCTACGGCAACCATTAATTCCTTTGTGAATAACTATACAATCCCGTTTGTAGAGCGTTTTGGCGATAATCCGTTTTTGTGGAGCATTGACATAATAAACGAACCTGAATGGGTTACTTCGGCAGATTACGCCCAGTATGGCGGCGTTGTTACTTGGGCGCAGATGGGGAATTTTATTGCGCGTAACGCCGCCGCAATACGTAGCCGCAGTGATGTTCTTGTTACGGTTGGCATGGCGTATGCCGACAACAATTCCGATTTCCACGCCGCCAACAGGATTGCAGATTCATACCTGCGCGGCATTTACAATAACCCCTATGCCATCATGGACTTCTGGTCGCCGCATTATTACGACTGGGTTGGGCAGTGGTTTGGGCATCCGTTTACGAGAAGCCCCTTTGGCGACCCAAACAGCGGTGCGGGTTGGGGCTTGTGTCCGTCAAAGCCCGCGATAATCGGTGAAACAGGCGCGGATGGTACGGTTGGCTGGAGCGCGACACGCTCTGCGGCAACAAACTGGGAATTTGCACGAACAAACGAAACTTTCACCCTTGTAGACGATTTTAGAAACGCATACGACAATGGCTGGCAAGGCGTTATGGGCTGGACTTCAAACGGCGTAGACGGTTACGGTACGCCGATAGGACCGAACCCAACGGGTGCGCTTATGCTTGGGGAAGTTGCGGCGGCTACAAACTATATGCACAACCGCATTCCGCATTTGGTTTTCCCCAATGTGTCTAACTTGCCGATTCCCACGCCAACGCCCGGGCCGTCTCCCACGCCCGCGCCGCCGCGTGTGATTTACGATATGCTTACGGACGCGAACTGGGGCAGTATTCTTTCGGGTACGGCTCACCCGATAATGCGCGGCTCAAACACCGCAGGCACTGCAACCACCGTTAGCACCCCTGCGCGTGAATTTAGGGTAGTAGGAAGAACAGGCAGTTCACAAGGGCTGCGGATACGGGCGGGTGCGCTTTTGAGCGCACTTGCTACCGATGCAATAGGTGTGCAAATTGAATATACAGGACGTTTGAGCGTTTCGGGTTTTTCGCAGATTAGGCTGGAGGGCGTTGCCGCCCCTAATGCGTGGACTTCCGCAACTTCGGGCGCGAACAACGCGTTCTCTCACACCCTTACACTTACACGGGCGCAGTTGCAAACAACCGCCGCTACAGGAAACGGCGATATCACACTTGGCGCAACACCAAACGGTGCAGACCTTACAATCACAGGCATTCGCATCACCGAAATTTTGGAGGAAGACCCTTACGAACCTTATGTACCAACACCTACGCCAACACCAACCCCCACGCCTACCCCAACCCCGCCGCCGAACGGTATTTCTGCGGCAGAGTTTGTTGCGTCCATAGGGGCGGGCTGGAACTTGGGCAACGCATTTGACGCGCACGGCGGGTTTCACCGCGCTACAGATACGCTGGAAGGCGGGTTTTATTGGCTGGGCGGCGGTTTGTACCGCAACACAGATATCCGCGATTTGGAAACGGCTTGGCTTGGCGGGCGGGCAAATTTAACCACCCAAGAGCTTATCCAAACCGTTCATGACGCGGGCTTTACCGCGATACGCATACCCGTGACTTGGTACAAAGCGACAGATTTTTATGCCACCAACCCCACATTTGCCATCCGTGCGGATTGGATGGCGCGTGTGCGCGAAGTTGTGCAGTGGGCATACGACCTTGATATGCACGTTCTTCTTAACACACACCACGAAAACGGGCTTATCGGCCTGTATCACCTTACAGACAACATAGTGGAACGCGATATAGAAATTTTATCTGCCTTTTGGACGCAGATTGCAAACGAATTTGAAGATTTTAGCGACCGTTTAATGTTCGCAGGGCTTAACGAGCCACGCGGGCGGGTAAACGAATGGGGCGGCGGTGTGCCGGAATCTCACCGTAACCTAAACCGTCTTAATCAAGCGTTTGTGGATACCGTGCGTGAAACGGGCGGCAACAATGCAAACCGCTTCTTGCTTGTGCCGACCCATGCGGCAAGCGGCAACGCTACCGCGCTAAACGGTTTTGCACTACCCACCGATACAGCCCACGACAGGCTTATTATGGCGGTGCATACGTATTCGCCGTTCTCGTGGGCGCACGACGGTAACGGCGTGTACAATGCGGCGGGGTTAAACCTGATGATAGAAGACCTTGACCGCGTTGCCGCAAGGGCGGCGGCATTGGGCGTTCCCGTAATTCTCAGCGAGTGGGGCAGTGTGTGCAACGGTGCGGTAGGCAATCGCGCACAGCGTGTTCAACACGCATATGACTACACCACCCTTGCCCGTGAGCGCGGAATGGCTACGTTTTGGTGGGACAATAACAATTCCGGGCCGGGTAGCCCGGGCGGCCATGCATTTGGGCTGTTTAACAGAAACACCCGCGAGGTCACATTCCCCGATATCGTGGACGCAATTCTTCGCGGCTCTCAAACCGCACCCCCTGCGCCGCAAACTTTAGCGCAAGCGGCACAAGCGGTACGTGACGCGCTGGATGCCATGACTGCAACAAACGCCACGTCTGCCGCAGAAATTTTGGCCGTTGCAAACGGCGCGATACGCAATAATTCAATACAGCACGGGTGGTTGGTTCAGCCGAACATCACCGCCGCCACGGCAGATACCCCCGGTCAAATTACGGGTACAATTCGCCTTTCGCTGGACGGCGTAAATGAAGATATCACCTTCACTTTGCCCATACCGCCTTTGCATTCCGTAGCGGGGCGTGTTCTGCGCTACGAATACGGCGCGAACTGGGGCAGTATGCTTATTCTTCACGACTTCACAAATACAGACTACACCATTTCCTTTAACTTGCTCAGTTTTGCAGAACCCAACCCCGCCGCGTACAGAGCCGAAGTAGGCATAGAACCGGGCGGCGGCACGGGCTTCTGGTTTGCCGCGCCGCGCCGTGTTGGTTACTGGCAGGCGTTTGAATTTACCTTCTCGGGCGCGATTGCCAACGACGCAATCCGTTTGGTGCTGGAACACCCCCGCCCCACAGGCGAAGCAAAATATCTCGACAACATCATAATAAGAAACGCGGTGGGCAATGTGGTTCTGAACTTGAATTTCGCCACTGCGTCTGTGGAAAATGTAACCTTCCATTTCATAGATGGCTACGGAAACCCCGCGCAAGCAACCGTGCCGGGCGTTGTTTCCGGAAATACTACCCTGCGCGGCGCGGATTGGGACGCCTCCGCATGGAGCATAGTAGACGCACCAAACGCACCGTTCTACGGCACTGCACCTCCCCCACCGCCACCGCCTCCTCCTCCGAATTGCGCGGTGTGTGACCAAGACCCGTGCGTGTGTTGCGTGTTTTGTAGCACTCACCCATGCACTTGCCTACCGCTTCCTTGCAGTGTGTGTTCGCAAAACCCATGCATATGCTGTACGGTTTGCAACGCTCACCCTTGCACTTGCCCACCGCTTCCTTGTTCGGTGTGTTCGCAAAGCCCATGCGTGTGCTGTCCCGTTTTCGGCGGTGTTCCCTGCCAATGCGCACTGTGTACTACTTGCGACTTTTGTACACAGCACGGTTGCACTTGCGCGGGATGTAATAACAACTGCGAATTAATCGTTTACCTTCGCCCCAATGGCGGCACGTTTTTCCTTGCTTCCGATATCCCTTACGTCCGATACACGCTCCCGCGTAATTTATCTGTGACGCCTATCGAAGTCCTTACAATGTCCCGTCCCGCCCATAGTTTTGTGGGCTGGTACAATACCTCCGCATCCACGGGTGGAACGCGTTTCCATGCCGATACCCCAATCACGCAAAACACAAACCTGTATGCACGGTGGGTGCAAAACGGCGCGGGCTTCACACTTGGCGACGCAAACAGCGATACCCGCACCACCAGCGCAGACGCAACGCACATTGCACGGCTGATAACGGCGCAAGGCAATATCACGCTTAACGCAAACTCCCCCGCGAATCTTCGCGCCGCCGACATGAACAATGACGGCTATATAACACCCGAAGACATTGTTCTTCTTGCTCGCTGGCTGGTTGGGCATAACGTGCAAATTCCGCAACGGTAAAAAAATTCTAAATTTCTAACGAGGTGAATTAAAATGAAAAAATTTACGTGTTTACTACTTGCGCTCTTGATGCTTACCGCTCACATGATGCCTGTTGCGGCAATCGGATACGAAGGAAATAACGAGATGCAAGTCTTCTTCCCCGATATGGATTTTGATTGGGACGAAGAAGTTACGCCCCTTGGCATTGCCCTGCCGGACTGGGACTGTGACGACCTGCCTGTTTCGCTGTTTACCGCTTTCCCCGAGACATGGAATTTGGAACGCCGACAACAAACCCCCGTGCGCGACCAAGGCCGCGTGAGTTTGTGCTGGGCGTTTGCAGCCGTAAGCGCGATGGAAGCATCCACGTACAGATACTTGGGTACGCCGATATTTTTCTCTATCCAGCACATGACGCACGCGCTAAGTAATGCGGGAGGAAATTATCGCGGATTTAGCCGCTCGCCAAGTGCGGGCGGGAATGTTGACATGGTAGCAGCATATTTAATGCGCGGAACGATTCACGGCGCGGTTAGCGAAGCCGCCGACAGAATCCCCAACGCGCCGCGCAGTATGCCGTCACGCCCCGTTGCGCAAACGCGGGCTATTTTGCCGTCGTATTTTATCCCCGGGATTTATCAAATCACGCATTCCAGCATAGCACCCGCCGTGCGGCAAGATTTGATAAAGCAAGCCATTATGGATTTCGGCTCTGTAACCGCATCATTCCCCGCGCCGCAAGGGTCGGCGTTTAACGCAACACACAGCACTTTAAACGGCGGCGGAAGTGGCGCGCACTTAGTAACAATTGTAGGTTGGGATGATAATTTCCCGCGCACCCTCTTTAACCGCAGACCGTCACAAGACGGCGCGTGGCTTATGAAAAATACTTGGGGTTGCTGGTGGGGCGATGATGGATATTTTTGGGTATCTTTCGAGCATCATATCGCAACACGAGACAACTTTGCATTCGCACCTGCGCGGGCATTCCCCACAGGGATAAATTTATATGAAGCAGGCGGAGCGGGCGTGTGGGGCTGGCTGACTCCCGTAACGTATCTTGCAAATGTGTTCACCGCCAATGACCCTACCGAAATTTTAACGGGGCTGAGAGTCTTTTTTAACCGCCCCAACGAATCTGTGCGAATCTATTTTATACCCGATTACTTGGGCACGGGCGACCTTCACGATATCACTTCCGGAAATGTACCGCCGATATTTGCATACGCCCCCGAAAGGGCGGGCTTTCACACAATCCCCATACCATACGAGCTTCAGCGGGAAGTAGGGGAAAGGTTTGCCTTAGCAGTTCATTTCCCAAGCGGCACGCCTCCAATCGAAAGAGGTTCGCGTGTACCATCCTATATTTTTTCCCACGGAACATGGCGACGCAGTTCATGGGCAGCCGGAATAAAAGCCGAAACACGGATAGGCGATTCATTGTACTACCGCATATCTGTGTACCCGTCAATCTTATCGTTTACGGAAACGGATTTTGTAAACACTCATCCCGTACCGCAAACTATTACCGTCACAAACACAGGAAGCAGAGAGATTACACTGGAACAGCCTACATCTTCAAACTATGTAATAAGCGGGTTTTCGCAGGAAAGTTTGCTGCCCGGCGAATACGCCACATTCACCATTGCGCCACGGCAAAACCTTGCCGTTGGCACATTCAACGAGGATATAATCGTGCGCGGCAACAATGGCGCGCAGGCAGGTATTTTATTGCGCTACACCAAAGAATTGGGCGTAGTTTCATTTGGGGAACTTGAACTGGGTGAAATCCCCGAAAAGCAAACCGTTTATGTAACCAATACCGGGGACGACACAATCACGCTAAATCAGCCAACCTCAACTGTTTTTGTTGTCGGCGACCTGTGCCGCACAGAACTTGCCCCCGGCGAAACCGCAACATTTACCCTGTTACCGCTTGAAACCCTTGCAACAGGCTTGCACACCCAAACCATTAACATTACTTGGGACGGCGGCGCGGCGGCAATTACAGCAACCGTGCGGGTGGAATTTTTTGAACTGGCGGTTGTAGATATAGTGCCGCTGTACCCCCTTGCGGTAGGCTTCAATAATAACATGAGCATAGGGGTGCGTCGGCCGTTTACCATAATCAATAATAGTTCCGAACCTGTTGTGTTCCCCAATCTGTCGGGGAGAAATTCACAAAACGGGCTTTTTACGTGGGATCCGCTTGGTACCATCCGCTGGCCGTTTACATTGCAACCGGGCGCAACATTAACGCTTAACTATCGCCCGCGTGTAGGGCTTGCAGTAGGAACGCACACGGATACTTTCACATTTGATGCAACCGGCGGCAGAAGTGTTACCGTTGAAGTTTCCGCTACCATTGAGCCAACGGTAAGGCGCGAGGTAGAATTTATAGGGCTTCAGCACTTTGGTACACGCAGAGAGGGCGACCCCGTCCCCCCTGCGCAAACCATTATCATGCGAAACAACAGCAACTTTGACGCAACAGCTACCCTTATGGAGCGTTGGGTAGGCGGCGGCGGACACCCTATGCGATATTTTACGGCAACGCCCACCGCTACAGTCCCACGCAACAATGGCGGGAATACCATTTACGCAGGGGGGGCCAATAACTTCCCCATTAACGTACAACCACGACCAAATTTGCCCCCCGGTATATATCAAGAAACGTTCACGGTAAATCATCTTTCCGGCAGCACACTAACCCCCATGGGCAGTTTTACCGCGGAGTTTGTAGTAACAGACGATGCCGTTCACGAAATCCGCGCAACGCGGCTAAACCCCTTCGCGCTTATGGTAGAGGACGAAACACCGCCGCCCGCACAAACCGTAACCGTCGCAAACATCGGTAACGAACCCGTTACGCTTACACAGCCCGTATCCGACTATTTTGAAATTGGCGAGTTAAATACAACCAATTTGCCAATGGGCGGCACGGCAACATTTACCGTGCGCCCCCGCGATACCCTAACCTTTGGCGAACACACCGAAGCAATTGCAATACTTGGCAGTGACGGAACAGCAACAGAAGTAACCGCAACCGTAAATGTTGTGCCGCAAGCAACGGGCGCGTATGCAATAGCCGCGACGGGTACACTCTGTTTTGGCACTGCGTTGTATGGTGCTGTGCCGCCCGCACTGCAAACCGTTACCGTCACAAATATCAGCACGGGCAATGTAACTTTGCAACAGCCCGTTTCTAACCGTTTTGATGTGGGCAGGCTTTCCCACGCTTTGCTGTTGCCCGCGCAAACCGCAACCTTCACCGTGCGCCCCGCAAGCGGGCTGGAGGTGGATTTGCATGACGAAACCATTATAATTCGCGGCAGTAATAACACGGTTACGTCTGTGGATGTACTTTTCAATGTAGAACCAAATGTGTTTTATGAAATGGAAGTTTCGGAATTGTTGCCCTTTGAGGATGTGCAAGAGGGCTACACAGACGCGCCCTTGCAAGAGGTTGTTATCGTAAACAGCGGAACAGGCACGATTACACTGCAACAACCCACTGCATACGACTTCATTATTGGCGAACTAACCGAAACCGTTTTGGCGGCAGATGAATCTGCACGGTTTACCGTTCAGCCGCGCTTTGGGCTTTACGAAGGCACTCACTCGGAGGTAATAGAAATATTCGCGTCCAACGGCTTGGACGGAAGCGTTACCGCATCCATAGAGGTTATCCCCGGCGGAACGTATGGCATAGCGGCATCGCAATTGCTTCACTTCGGCGCGTTTGAATACGGCGACCCGCTTCCGGGTGCGCAAACCGTTACCATCACCAACACAGGCTCGCAAGCGGTGACACTGCGCAGTCCAACCGCGCAAAACTTTATTGTAGGTTTGCTTTCCCGCAATGTTTTGGACGCGGGAGACACAGCGTACTTCACCGTACAGCCCCTGTACGACTTGGCGGGCGGAATATACAACGAAACAATTGTTGTAGCAGGCACAAACAATACCCGTGCAGAAATCATTGCCGCCATAACAATTACCACACAACCTGCGTTGGCGTTTGTTTCATCCGTTACCGTGTCGCCGTCTGCGTTATCACTTGCGCAAGGCGAAACGTACACCTTCACCGCAGATGTAACGGGCGAAAACGACCCGTCAACAGAAGTTATCTGGAGTTTAAGCGGCCAAAATTCACCCGCCACACTAATAACATCGGAGGGCGCGCTAACCATTGCGCAAAACGAAACCGCCGCAACAATAACAGTACGCGCAACATCCGTCGAAACGCCCACCGTTTACGACGAAGCACAGGTTTATGTAATCAAGCTTCCCGTCGTCACAGGCGTCACGGTATCACCTGCGGAGGTATCACTGACGCAAGGCGAAACGTACACCTTCGCCGCAACTGTAACGGGCGAAAACAACCCGTCAACAGAAGTTGTCTGGAGCATAAGCGGCCAAAATTCGCCCGCCACACAAATATCATCGGGCGGCGAACTAACCATTGCGCAAAACGAAACCGCCACGCAAATAACAGTACGCGCAACGTCCGTTGAAACGCCCGCCGTTTACGACAGCACACAGGTTTCTGTAATCAGATTTTCCGCATATCCTGTTGTCACAGGCGTCACGGTATCACCTGCGGAGCTATCGCTCGCACAAGGCGATACCCACACCTTCACCGCAAATGTAACGGGCGAAAACAACCCGTCAACAGAAGTTGTCTGGAGCATAAGCGGCCAAAATTCACCCGCTACACAAATATCATCGGGCGGCGAGCTAACCATTGCGCAAAACGAAACCGCCACGCAAATAACAGTACGCGCAACATCCGTTCAAACGCCTGCCGTTTACGGCAACGCACAGGTTTCCGTAAAGCGCGAAAGCGTGAGAATGGGCGACATTAACGGCGACGGGCGCGTCACCTCCGCAGACGCCACACTCCTCGCACGTTATATTGCAGGTCAAGACGTAACCATAGACCGTCGCGCCGCAAACATAACTTGCTGCCCTCACGGCACAATAGGCGTAGCCGACCTTATACGCCTTGCACGGGTTCTGGTAGGTCACTTCCCAACCCTTTGCCCGCGTGGCAGTGGCGGGTGCGATGTTTGCAGGGATTAAAGAAAGACCTCGGGGCTCTGCCCCGAACCCCGGAAACTTTTGAAAAAGTTTCATCAAAACTTTAATATGGACTAGCGATAAACTATCCAACGCAACACAAAAACCGCGCGAATTGCGCGGTTTTTAATTAAAGTTTTTGATTGAACTTTTTTCAAAAAGTTCATGGGGTTTGGGGCAACGCCCCAAGGTCTTGGTCTTCCTCAATATAATCGTCGGGAGCGGGCGTGTATGGCGCGTGATATTCGGGGAGGATGTCGATGATGTCGAGGTCTTGGGGTACTTCAAATGCTTGCGGTTCTTCGGGCTGTTCCGATTCTTCCATCTCGGCGGGAGTGTATTCTTCCTCTTCGTCTTCGCCGTTTGCGGCAATGGCGGGTTCGTGAATTTGCACAAGCAGGGACGGCGGATGCCCCACGACGCTAAGCCCGTCGGGCAAGCCGATTACAAGCGGCACGTTATGGACGCCTATTGCTCGCCCGCGAAGGTCGAACTCGGGTTCTATCTGCGTTGCGTCAAGAGCGGCTATCATGGAGCGCGGGCCGCTTACAGTGACGCGAATTGCCGCGTTGGTGTCTACAAGTTGGTACAGCCCCACCACGCCGCGACTGCGTATGTTTCCGTGCGGCACGGTGAAAGTTCGTATGTCTATGGGTTCGATTATTGCGGTTACTTCAAATTCCGTGATTTCGCCCTGCCGCAAAGAAACGCCCTCGGGCAACCAGTCTGCGGGGAAAATTGTGCGCGTGGTGTTTTCGCGCTCGCCCGTTAAATCAATCTCTACATAAATTTGCGATATCGCGTCCAGCGTTTCTGCCGCGCCCACAATTTCCACACTAATGCCGTCGCTGTCGTAACCTGCGGGCGCGAAACCGCTTGCAAGCGTACCAACCCCGCGCACAATAATATCCACAGGCCGCGCCTGCCAAACCCGCACAGCCGCAGTGGTTTCCGTCACGCTTAAATTAACGCGCTCCGTCATTTCGTAGCCGAACACGTCCAGCACCGCAATTTGAACAGGCAGTTCCGCATCATCATGTATGCCCGTGATATCAACGCTTGCCTGAACCTTCCCAACCATCCCCACATACGTGTGCGGACCGGAAATTGTAACACGTTCGTTGCCCAATCTAATGTGTTGCAACTCGAAACCGGGGAAAACTTCGCCCTCTTGAATAACCTGCACAGAATGCGTTTGTTGCGTAAAATTGTCCAAATAAACATCCACATATGGGGGCGTGATGGAAAGATGCTCAAACCCCGCCGGCAAATTCGGGCTTATCCTAAGCCGTTGCGCAGAAATCCCATAGCCGCGCAAAACCGCGTCCGAATCCACCGCCCTAAAATCCACACTAATGCCGATTATCCCCGCGTCCGTCATTGCCGTGCGCAAGCCGTCCATATCACTGCGCCGCGCCCTAACCGTAACCGCCACGTCCATTTCCCGCAGTGCGTCATAATTCAGCACAACAATGCCTTCCCTTGCCATAATGCCCAAATTATCCAGCCGCAACCGTTGCGACGGCACGGTCTGGTTCTGGTACGGGTCACTCATATTCATACCAATAAACCAAATAACAGTTGCCGCCGCAAGCGCAAGCAACATCCATTGCAAGTCGTCAAAAACCGCTTTGGTCAATTTTTTGAACATAAGTCACCTCGCTTTAATAATAATTTCTCGGGGGCAGAGCCCCCTAGAACTACTGCTTCTTTTTCTTCTTAAAAATCGAAAACCGTTTTTTCGCGGGAACGCCCCATATTAGAAGGTCGCGCATTTGTTTTTCCTCTATGCCGTGGGTTAGTTTGCCGTCGATTACAAGGGAGAGTGCGCCTGTTTCTTCGGAAACGATTATGACGCGGGCGTCGGATACTTCTGAAATGCCGATGGCGGCGCGGTGACGTGTGCCAAGTGCCGCGTCAATGGATTCGGACGTTAGCGGCAAAATGCACGATGCCGCGGATACGCGGTTGTTTCGTATTACAACTGCGCCGTCGTGAAGCGGCGCGTTTTTTTCAAATATGTTAAGGAGAAGCTGGGCAGAGACTTGCGCGTCCAGCGGAATACCCCTGCGTTCATGTTCGCTTATATCAACCTCGTTTTCCAGCACGATAAGCGCACCTGTACACTTCTTTGTAAGCACCCGCGTGGCCTTTAGAATTTCGTCCACCGTATGCGCCGAAATATGAATCTGCGATTCGCCCTCGTCCCGCAAATGCACTAAGTAACTGCCGCGTCCAAGCTGTTCCAAAGCCTTGCGCAATTCCGGCTGAAACAAAATAACAACAATAAGCAACCCCACACTAATGGCGTTGTTAATTATCCATTGCACCGCAATCAACTCAAAAACGCTGGCAAGCACCGCAACAAAAAGCACCGCAAGCAAGCCGCGCAACAGCACCCACGCTTGCGTCCTGCGTATCCACCTTGTAGCCAAATACAGCAAAACCGCAACAATAAAAATATCCAACGCCTGTGTGGGCCCAAACGCAGGCCAACTAAGCGCAGGTATATTAAAAATTTGCAAAAGCCAATCGGTGAAAGAAAAAAACATTTAGCGGCTGTTCCTTTCGGAGTCGTCTTGTTCCAGTGGGTCTTCGGGTAGCTGTGGGCGTATTCGCTTTACGCTTCGTTGGGATTTGGTCATTATAACTTTGGGTACAACTTTTACGTGGTAGAAATTATTATCATCTTCAAACTGTACGGTTTCTGCGCGTTGGTAGTCGAGAATGCCGTCGAAAAAACGGACAATCCCCGCTATCAGCCCGCAAACCACCGTGCCAAGAATCACTATGCCAATGTTGGCAGAACTGTCTGAGAAAAGCACGGAGATAATGAAGCCGAAAATCATCATGACGCAACCGAGACCGATTGCCATTTCTTTTGCGTAGTCGATTGCTTGGCGCGAAACAAAGTGTACAAGAACGATTACCATTGCAAAAATGATTGTGGTAAATATCCACGCGTCTGTGGACGCAAAACTGCTCATGATTGTGGTGTAAACTTCTGAAAACGCGCCGGGCAGTTCCGTCAAAATTTCTGTTAGGTCGCGGTCTGCGGCGGCGGCGGTTGCGGCGGTGGGTGCCATAAGCCGCAAAAGCCCGTCAATCTGCGCGTGTATGAACACGCCAAGGGTTATTGGAATAACCGACGTAATGGGGAAATAAAGCCCCGCCATGATAGGCAACAGATACGGCACATTAAAATGAAATGCCAAAATCGTAAAAATTATCAAAATCGACTCCCGCGTTGCCATACGGGCATAGAACAGGAAAATCAACATCAAAAAGATAAACACGGCGGCGGCAACTTGTATGTTTGCAGAAAACTGCAACGTAATGGTTAAAATTATCACAATCCAACTCATGTTCATGGGCATTATCGTAAACAGCAACGCAAACAGAAATGTAAGCAACGCAGGCGAAACACTGCCGCCAAGCGTATCCACCATGGAGTGCGTATGCCCGACGGAAGTTATCCCGCCAAACACAAGCAAACCCAAGAAAAACTTGAGCAAAGGTACAATAAATACCTCATAGCGTTTGAAAAATTTTACACCGGCTTCCCGGGCTACTAAAATTTGCTCCATTATATAGGGAACTCCTTAATATTTTTATTTTCTAGGCGACCTTGGGGGTGGCGCGTCGTTTAAGCGAACTTGCGGAAGTTCGCTAGGACGTGAAGAAGGGCGCGGGCGTTGGTTAAGCGGGCTTGCGGTACGCGGCCTGCCTGCCGTAAGTGCCCGTGACGAAACTTTTGCAAGGGGGTCTGTGTTTTGTGCGGCTTCGCGCATGGCGGCGCGTCTGTCGGTTAGCGGGAGGGGTTCGCGGCTGTCGGATGTGCGCACCAATGCGTCACGGTCGCCGTGGCGGTCACGGTCTCGCGAATCCCGTTCGCTGTCTGCGTTGCGTTCGCGTGAATCCCGTTCGCGGGCGGCTTCGCGCTCCTTGCGCAGTCTTGCAGTGCGGCTTGTTTCTTCCGTTACGGGTGCGCCCGTGCGTTCTTCCGCATTCTCCAAAAAGCGCAACATTCCTTGATATCGGTTAAGCCTTTTTTGCACATGATAATATTCCCGTGTGCCCTGTATCGTGCCAATCACGGAATAAATTGCAATTATCGCAACAATAAATAATACCGACTCCATCACATGGTCTTGTATATTTATTTCAAAAACATCAATGCCTTCCACAAAAACAATTCTTAGCCAGTGGAGTGCGAGAATAACAATGCCCGCAATCCCAACAGACACTCGCGTCCCCAAATTTTTGCGATAAATATAATCATGGCGGAAATAATCATTTGCATCCCTGTCTGCCGCGCCCTCGTGCTTATCGTAAAGCGCGAGTTTGGTCATTGTAATTATTTTTTGACGGTTTACCATATGCACCTCAAAATGCAGTCTCAAACAGTTATTACACTATTTCTAAGAAAAAGTCTAGCAATATCTTGTAACATTTATAAGAAAATTTCCTATTGACTTGGAGGATTTTGTGTGCGGGTGTCGAATTAATTAATTAGGTGGGAGCTATGGCAGATTTTTATCCGCAGGATGTTATATCAGAAGTGAAAGCGTTAAACGATATTGTGGACGTGGTTGGCGGCTATGTTAAGCTTTCGGCGCGGGCGGGTAATCACTTTGGCATTTGCCCGTTTCATAATGAAAAAACTCCTTCATTTTCTGTTAATAAAGACAAGCAAATTTTTTATTGCTTTGGTTGCGGCGCGGGCGGAAACGTAATCAGTTTTATAAAACGCATAGAGAACATGGATTTTCCCGACGCACTTAAATTATTGGCAGACCGCGTACATTTTAACCTACCCGAAAAAGGGACAAGCCCGCAAGCAAAAATTCAGGCGGCAGAAAGGGAAACAGCGGCAAAATTAAACAAGATTGCCGCACGTTTTTACCATGAAAATCTGTATGCGGAAAACACTGCGGCTATTCAGGCGCGAAAGTATTTGGAAGAACGGGGCGTAAAACCCGCGCTTGCAAGGCGTTTTGGGCTGGGGCTTTCGCCGGACGGCTGGACAGGCATTTTAACGGCATTCCCTGAAATCGCGCCCAAAGATTTTGAAACAGCGGGGCTGGTAAAAAGCAAGGATGCTCGCTTTTACGACCGCTTCCGCAACCGCCTGATGTTCCCGATAATTGACACACGTTCGCGTGTAATAGGCTTTGGCGGGCGAGTAATGGGTGATGATGACGGCGCGAAATACTTAAATTCCCCCGAAACCGCACTTTTCAAAAAGAGTGAATGCTTGTATGGGCTTAACTTGGCAAAAAAAGCCCGTGCGCAGGAAATTATCGTAGTCGAGGGCTACATGGACGTTTTAACCATGCACCAGCATGGGTTTTCCAATACCGTGGGCGTTTTGGGTACGGCAATGCGCGGTTCTCACGCACGGCTCATAAAAAACGCGGGGGCGCACACGGTTATACTAATTTTGGACAGCGATGAAGCGGGTATTCGTGCCGCACTTCGCGCAATTCCCGTACTTATTAAGGAAGAAATCAAGGTAAAAATTCTGCAACTGCCCGACGCAAAAGACCCTGACGAGTATCTTTCGCGCTTTGGGGCGGCAAAATTTTCGGTTCTGCTGAAGGAAGCGAAAAGCCATATCTCGTTCCAAGTTGGGCTGGAGCGCGGCAAGTTCGATTTGGAAACAACGGACGGACGCGTGGGCTTCACCAAGGAATGCGCAAAGATTCTTGCAACGCTAACCAGCGCGATAGAAACAGATGCATATGTTGGAGAAATTTCAAAAGCAACCAGCATTTCCGCCACGGCAATCCACAAAGAAATTGAGAAAATCACGGGCGAAAACCGCGCAAAAAGCGAGTTTTCGTATTCGCCGCGCAGGGTTGTGCAAAAAAAAGCGGGCGAAGACGCAGGGCTTAAAAACGCAAAAAAAGGCTTGCTGTACTTGCTTTTCACCGAGCCTGAAGCCCTAGCCGCATTAAAACGAACCGACATTTCCGTGAAGGAAGAAATGGGAGAAGACGGATTTAGCAAATTATTAGATTTCGCGCTTACAAACGCCGTAAACGCGCCATCGGACGTTTTCGACTTCTTCCACAGCGACAGCGACCAGCAACTAATTGCAGAAATTTTTGCCGAAACGAAAGAATACCCCACAAAAGCCGCAGTGGAAAAGGCATTAAACGATATGGTTAAAAAAATCAAGTTAAGCTGGCTAAATTCCCGTATGGAAAATGAGAAAAGTGACCTAAATGCCGTAAAATCAATACATTTGCAGATAAAATCTATAAATTCGTTGAATATATCATTGCACGATGGATAGACTATAATCGATACGAGAGGACTGGTTTCTTTTGAAATCCTTTGACGACCCTTTGTTAATGAACCGTTTGCAAGAGCTTGTTTCCATCGGGAAAAAGAATAAAAATTCGCTGGACCAAAAGGAAATAATGGAGTTTTTGGGCGACGTAGACCTTGACCCCGACCAAGTGGAAAAAGTCTTTGAATGGCTGGAATCCCAAGGCATGGAGCTTTCGTCGGGCATGAGTTCCGACGCGGATGCAGACAAGGAAAAAGAGCTTGACCTTGCCGCCGTAGAGGGCGCAATAAACATTGACGACCATGTGCGTATGTACCTCAAGGAGATAGGCAAAGTGCCGCTTCTTACGGGTGACGAGGAAGTTGAGCTTGCAAAGCGCATGGAAGAAGGCGACGAAACCGCAAAGCAACGCCTTGCGGAAGCCAATTTGCGCCTTGTTGTTTCCATTGCAAAACGCTATGTTGGGCGCGGAATGCTTTTCTTGGACTTAATCCAAGAGGGCAATCTGGGGCTTATTAAAGCTGTGGAAAAATTCGACTACACAAAGGGTTACAAATTCAGCACTTACGCGACTTGGTGGATTCGCCAAGCAATCACCCGCGCCATTGCAGACCAAGCCCGTACCATTCGTATTCCCGTGCATATGGTGGAAACAATTAACAAATTAATTCGCGTTTCGCGCCAGCTTTTACAAGAACTTGGGCGCGACCCCACCCCAGACGAACTTGCAAAAGAAATGCAAATGCCCGTTGAAAAAGTGCGCGAAATTCTGAAAATCGGACAAGAACCCGTTTCGCTGGAAACGCCCATTGGCGAAGAAGAAGACAGCCATCTCGGAGACTTTATCCCTGATGACGATATCCCCGCACCCGCCGAAGCCGCCGCATTTACGCTACTGAAAGAGCAACTAATCGAAGTCCTTGATACCCTCACCGACCGCGAGGAGAAAGTTCTGCGCTTGCGCTTCGGTTTGGACGACGGGCGCGCCCGCACCCTTGAAGAGGTAGGCAAAGAATTTAACGTAACCCGCGAACGTATCCGTCAAATTGAAGCGAAAGCGTTACGCAAATTGCGTCACCCCAGCCGCAGTAAAAAGCTAAAGGATTATCTGGATTGATTTCGCCGCGCTTGAAAGAAATGCTTGAAGCAGTGGGACAATGCCGCGTCCTTGCGGATATCGGCACAGACCACGCGTACTTACCCATAGAAGCAATACGCGCAGGTTTTTGCGAAACCGCAATTGCTTGCGATATTGTTCACGGGCCGCTTAAAATGGCAGAATTTAATATACGCGCCGCAGGTTTTGCAGGGCGTATTGAAACGCGCCTTGGCGATGGCTTACAGCCGCTTGCGCCAAATGAAGCGGACTGCATTACAATCGCGGGAATGGGCGGCAAAAACATCATGCACATCCTTTCTGCCGCGCCCCAAACCGCCGAAAACGCCCGCTTAATTCTTCAACCCCAGCACGATTTGGAAGATTTACGCAGGTTTTTACACGCAAATTCGTATAACATATTAGAAGAAAAACTTGTTCACGAAAAATCAAAAAAACAATCGCGCTTTTACGTGATTCTCATCGCCAGCTACACCACCGATTTAATTACACCATGGACAGACGCAGACTACTTTTTGGGGCAAATTAACAGCCCCCATCTTCACGAATACCTCCGCGAAAAACACAGAAAAATATCGGGGTACATAAACTCCGTAAGCGATATTTCCGCACAAAAACTTGCACAACAACGGCTTGAATGGATTTACGAAAAGCTGGAAGACCTTGGGGTTCCACCCCAAACCCCGCAAACTTTTTGAAAAAAGTTTGAACAAAAACTTTAACCTAAAATCGCGCAAATGCGCGATTTTAAAATAGGGTCAAGGGATGAAATCCCTTGCAGGGGTGTGGGGACGGAGTCCCCACGAACTTGTTTTAAAAAAGGAGATAACAAGATGCACACAGCACAGTGGATAGTAGAGCAATTTGAGGAATGGGCACCGCAAGCCGACGCGGAGGAATGGGACAATGTGGGGCTGTTGGTTGGCGATGCGGCGCAGGAAGTGCGCAAGGTTTTGGTCGCGTTGGACGCAACGGAAGCTGTCATAGAGGAAGCGGTGCAGGGCGGTTTCGACTTTATAATATGCCATCATCCCATGGTGTATAATCCGATAAAACGGGTAACAACAGCGGATTCTATCGGGCGCAAGATTATCAAGCTGGTGCGGAATGGGATTGGCTGTTACTGCGCCCACACCAATTTAGACAAGGCGGCGGGCGGCGTAAACGATTGCTTGGCGCAAAAAATCGGGCTGGCGAATCTTTCGCCGCTTATTCCCGAAAATGACTGCGGCGTGGGCATTGGCAGGGTGGGTTTTCTTCCGCAAAAAATTACGGCCGGCGCGTTTTACGCCGCGCTAAAGGAAACCCTTGGCATTGACGCAATTCGTTTTTGCGGCGATAAGGAAAAATTTGTTCAAAAAATTGGAATTTGCGGCGGTGACGGAAGCGGCGCAAGATATGTGCAGGCGGCAATAAACTGCGGCTGTGACGCTTATGTCACAGGCGATTTGCGGTATCACTGCGTGCAAGACGCTTTGGAAAGCGGCATCGCAATGATTGACATAACCCATTACGGCGGCGAAATTTTTGTTCTGGATGAAATAGTAAAACGGCTTAAAACCGCCGCAAAAAATTCGTTTGAAATTTTCCCTTCATCTATAGGCGGACAAGTTTTTGGCCATATGTAAATTTCTTTCTCCCGTTCCAACTGTAGCACAGTATTTTAACCCCGAATTTGTTTAAAATATAATCACGGGCAAAACGCCCGATTTCATCTGAAACGAATTCCGGGGAGGATATATAAAATGAATTTCAAACGTTTAATTGCAATAACGGCAGTGGCAGGTATGCTTGCCGTAACAGGTTGTTCAAGCAACACACCAAACAGAAACCAAGGTAACAGAAACGGCCAACGCGTTGCAGACGCGGTAAACAACCGCCCTGACTCTTACACCAACGACAGGGTAGAAACATCTCGCGGGCTTTTTGGCCGCACAACACGCGGCATGAATAGCAACGCAAACAGCCGTTACACCCGTACAAACAACCGCGCAACCACTTTTGCACGCCCGCACCACAGGGCAGGTTCTACATTCCACCGCGGTCCTGTTCGCAACCAAGCACACGCTATCACCAACACCGACACAGTTGCAAACAATGCCTATAACATGAACCACACCGAACGCGGCATCCCTGCAAACGGCATGAACCGTGCCGCTCGCAGAGGCGAAACCATCAACAGAACCAACCGCGCAAACCGCACCAACAATGTAAACCGTAACGCAGACCGCAACAACGCTGTAAACCACAACGTAGACCATATCGGCATTGCAAACCATAACGCAGACCACACCAATCGCGTAAACCACAACGTAGGCCGTACCAACACTGCAAACCATAACGCAAACCGCAACAACAACGTAACGCCTTCTGCGCTTTGCAACGATGGAATCTGTCTTGCACCAACAGCTAACCAAACCGTACCTACCTTTTTTAACAAAACGAAAACAGCACCCGAACAAACCGCACCACAGCAAGCTCCCGCACCAACAACAAACCCTGCAAGCTAATCACGCAATAGCGATATAAATGTAAAACAGGAAGGTTCTCTTTGCCATCTTATGGAGAGAGCCTTCCGTTTTTTATTGCACCATATCAAAGGTTTGATTTTCCCCTGAATTTTTCTACACGATTATTAACATTTTTAATCATATCAGGCGAGATATCGGCTAACAAAATGTTGTTTTCAAAAAGTATGGTCAATTCGTCAAAGTCAATCGCAACTACATTATCTAAATTGACAATAATACTTCTTTTGCAACGAAAAAATTGTTCTTTATCCAATTGCTGTTCAATTCGTGAGAGACTTCCGCGAAACTGCATACGGCCATATGATGTGTGTATAATGACATTATTTTTTAATTCCGGAGAAGTTTCAAAATACATTATCTTTCTATAGTCTAATGCAATAGTGCTATTTTTGGACAGCTCAACCATTCCCATAAAATTTGAAGCATTACGGTTTATTTTAAAAATAAATCTATCAAGCACCTCGGTATTTTTGTTGGTGAATTTTGCGTTGGCCTTTCTTATGCATTTACATATGCGGCTGTCAATCAATGTGTCGGTTTTCAATATGTAATCCATAGCTTCTATTTTATATTCAAAAGTGAACTTGTATAAATCAACGTTGGACGCAATAAAAATAATTGAACCCCACGGGTCGTATATTCTTATTTTTTCTGCTAAACGAATTCCGCCAAGGTCGTGACCTAAATTAAGAAAATACAGCCCGGTTACAACATCGTTGTTTTTCAAATGATTAAGAACATCATCAGGAGATGACGTTGCACATACTGTGGGCATAGCGAAATTTTCTATGCTAACATAGTTTTCAACGCATATTCTAACTTTTTGCAGAAAAGCTGAATCATCTTCATATATGAATATAGGCAACATTATAAATTTTCTCCAAATCAGAATTAAGATACGTTAAGTATACTATGCTCTTCCACTTTTGCCAAGATATTTCTTATTGCTTTTCGTAATTTTTATAATTTCGGCTATTATTGCCTCATCAATTCAATTTGCGCGCTAATTACTTGAGCAATAACCGTCTCTCGGGTTGATATCAAAGTGTGAAAATGTCATTTTGGCGTCATTAAGTATATGTAATATTTCCAGCTTTTCGTCACGCAAAAACTCCTTTTCGTCACGCTTTTAACTTTTTTTGTCGGAAGTGTTTTATACTTAATCATGCAAAAAAAATTTACATTCGGGGGTGGTTATTTTATGGTATGGACTTAGGTATAGCGGGTAATAGCTTCAAAGGTCAAGTTAGTAACACTGCAACAAAGGCAAATGTTTGTCAAAACTAATCTTGGTTATCCCCTTGTGGTGACCGAAAAATTCTGGAGGAATAAAAATGAAAAAAGTATTAATTGGATTTGTAATATGTTTTATCGCTATGTTCGTCACAGTTCCGTCCGTATTTGCGTCAAATACGGCTACATCGGATATCATTTATAACTGCAACGAGGACGTATTAGTAATTGAAGTTGAATCCTACGAAGAACTCCTGATTTTGATTGCCGAAGTTGAAGAAGGAAATCGTCGCGCAAGTGAACTCTGGTATGCTGCAGTAGAACAATCTGAAAGAGAGCGGGAAGAATACGAAGCACAGCTTAAAATGTTACAATTAACAATTCAGCCCAGACTTACAAGGCTTGTGCAGGTAAATGACAGCCAACTCATAGCAATAGGTAACATTTTTCGGTATACGGCAAGATTTTATCACACCGCACGGTTTACAGTTACAAATAACTCTCTTGGCGTACCTATAATCAGTAACGCTTCACAGATTGGAACACATCCAAGAAATTCAACTGTAGATATATCCGATTGGCATGGAGACCGCGTTATTATAGATGGCGGTCGTACATTGGCGGTGATATCATCGTTTCGATTGTCCGCTTTAAACAGAACCACAAATATCTGGCATCATATGCATATCAATAGGTATGTTGAGTTTTATAATAACTTTACAGGGGTGGTTTGGTAAAAAATGAAAAAATATATACCCTGTTTTGCATTAAGTCTTTTACCCTATCCGATACTAAGGATAGTATCCGACTTAATCGCAGGCTTAAGTGGCTACTTTATCTTTACTGATAGGAGTTTTTACTTAATTGTGATTTCTTTTAACGTGGTATCAATCATCGTTGCATTACACACAATATTTAAAGGTAGCCAATAATGCAGGGGAGGTTGCTGCTCACGGAAACACTCTCTAAAATCAAAAACCGCGCATTAGCGCGTTTTTTGATTACGACATACTTAGAAGATTAACCTCCGAAATTGTGATGCCGGCGGCTTGAAATTCATGCAAAACTTTTCTGCGGACGTCACTGCACGCGGCGAAGTTGTTGGAGATGGTTTCTGTCCACATACTGGCGCGTATTTCAGGGCCATGAAGGCTTAGGTTGCGCACGAAAACGGGTACTTTTTCGGCGGTCTGTTTAAGTTCTTCCGTGCGGGTATCTACAAAGTCGGGGTGACTGCCAATTACCTCTGCCATTATTTCGCAGGCCTTTGGCACGTCGGAGTCGTATGTGATTATTATGTCGATAAACGCGGACGCCAGCGGATTGCAAAAATTGGAGTTTTCGATAAGTTCGTTGTTGATAATGGAATTTGGAATGATTATGCGGCTGTTCATAAAAGTGCGGATTACCGTATGGCGCAGGGTAAGGTCTTCGATAAAGCCTGTGATATTCGCGTTTACAAGATGAACACGGTCGCCGACTTCAAAGGGCTTAAAAATGGAGATAAACAACCCGTTAAACGCGTTACTAAGCGATTGTTGTGCCGCAAGACCAATCGTAAGCGCGGCAATACCCGAGCCTGCAAAAAACGCCATAGCGATATCCTGAAACTGCGAAAATGACGAAAGCGAAAATCCAACACCCGCTATCCAAATAATTGCGCTAAGCACATTTTTTATAAATTTCAAATGGATAGTTCCCACCGTAAACGTCCGCCGCCAAAACACACGGAAAATATTTGTAACAAAAAATGTTAATACTAACTTAACGGCAAACCGTAACAATTCCCAAACCATTTCATCGCTACGGAAAAAATCATGCAAAAAGTTTTCAATCATATACAAAACCTCCTTTTTCCCATATCATATCATAAAGCCTTCAAACCCCAAATATTAAAGTTTTTTTGGAGAGGGGGGTTCGGGGGGAGAACCT
>WQSG01000035.1 GCA_009788055.1 Defluviitaleaceae bacterium
CGGGGAAAACCATGTGTTCGGTTTTTATTAGCCGATTGCCGTGGTCTATGGAGATAATTTTTTTCATATCATTTCCTCCTGTATTTTCAGAATAGCTTGGCNATTTTTTTGACGAAAAAAAACTAAAAAACGCAAGCCTTNGAAGTGTTTGACAGATAAGCNTGTGGTGCTTGCTTTATGGTACCGATTTCGGTACAATTGCCGTAAATTGCTGTCAAACAGCAAATTCTGAAAACGCAGAAACCGCCTAAAATGCGGGCTTGGAGCAGGTTTTTTCAGCGCAAGACTATCGCCTTGCCAAGGCGAGGGTCGACGGTTCGAATCCGTTTTCGCGCTTAACAAAAAATCCCGATAATCGTCATGATTACCGGGATTTTTACATACTAGCAAGTATTAAACTATGCGTAAATTTTTGAACAGAAAAGAAACCGTGCCGTCGGGATGGGTGTTGATTTCCAAGTCGTCTTCAATGGCGGCGAGTTCTGCGGGGAAGCGGATTTCAACGCCATTCTCGGCTTTGATTTTGTGCATGGCGAATTGCTGTTTTACTACCCGTTCGCCAAGGGGCAGGTCTTCTTTGATGCCCGCGTCGCGCAAAGTACTTATGTATTGCACTTTGGTGTCGGGGTCTTCAAAGGCGCGGCCGGCAACATTATCCATGGAGATGAAACCGTCTTCGTCATCGGATTCTTCAAGCATGGCGGTTTTTATTTTTGCGGAAACCTTGGGGTCGTTTTTGAAGTACTCATCTACGAATTCGGTGGTGATATCATCTATGAGGACGGCCTGCTCCTTTCTGGAAAGGGACGTTTCGCAGTTTAGGAACATCTCGGAAAAATACAAAACGCTGTTGCCGTCTATGGTAACGGCCTTTTCCGTAAGGCTAAGGGGCAACGCCGCGCCCTCCAGCCCAACAAGTGCCGCAAATTCCACCTTGCCACTGGAAAACGGCAACGCAACGCAGGTTTTAAGATGGTTTTCCGCACCTTGCGACTTGTGCGCATACACTTCCTGATAGTTGAGAAGAAGCACGGCAAAATATTCGCCGCTATTATGCCCCACCCGTGCAATAAGCATATCGCAGGGCGGGATTGCGGTGTATTTTTTCATGATGCCGTCCATTTTTTCGGCAATAACAAGCGACGTCTCTTTGAAGAACTTTTCGCCGCGCTGATACTCGTCAAGCCACTTGTACATATCCGAATCCGCCGCAAAATTCGCGGTGCGAACGGCGGGGTTGTTAATCAACTTTTTCACGTGCTTTGTGATAAACGCTTCGCATATCTCGCTGTCTATATCAAGCTCCGCCTCGCTGAATGCCGATTGCGGCCCGTCGTTTCTTAAAATATGCAAAATCGCGTTTTTGATTTTTAAAGCCATTTGAATTCTCCTTAGTCAACGTTTTCGCGTGCGCCCTCGCCTGCAAACACAAGCGCGATTGTACCCGGCCCCGTGTGCGCACCAATTACCGGACCGATTTCATTTGTAATCACATCTGTTACGCCTTTTTCCGCCAACATTTCTTTAAACTGCGCGGCAAGTTCAGGCACATCGCTGTGGGCAATGCAAACCGTGCCGCCATCATATTTGTACTTTTCCAATTGCTCCAGAAAAAGTGCCAACGCCTTGTTGCGTCCACGCGCCTTGCTAACGGGCGCAAGCTTCCCGGACGTACCAATCGTTAAAACAGGCTTAACATTAAGCATAGTGCCAATTACGGCCTTCGCGCCGCTAATTCGCCCGCCGCGCTTCAAATGGTGCAAATCGTCCGCCATTATCCAATGCTGAATTTTCGGAACAAGCCCTTCAATATACGCCGCCAACTCGTCACGCGTTTTGCCCGCGTCACGCGCCCGCGCCGCCATCACCGCCAAAAGCCCCTGCCCCAAAGACGCAGACTTGCTGTCAATGGCAATAACCCTGCGCCCGGGAAAACTCTCCTCCGCCTCCCGCGCCGCAAGAAGACTTTGCTCGTACGATTTACTCAGCATAGACGAAAGGCACATATACACCACATCTTTGCCGTCTTCCAAAAACGGCCGCCACGCCTCCAAATAACGATGCGCCGTCACCTGCGTTGTAGATGCCGTTTTTTCCGCCCGCAACGCATTGTAAAAATCCTGCACCGACAGTTCACGATAATCCAAATAGTTGTGATAGTCCTTCCCGTCCAGCGTGTAAATGTACGGAATCACATGAAGTCCCAACTGCTCTGCCATATCTGCCGCAAGGTCTGTAGTAGAATCTACAAAAATTTCATAGTTGCTCATTTAAATTTCTCCTTTCCAAAATGCACCACTAATGATAAACAAAAAATGCCTATATGTAAAGAAAAAACCGCAGAGAAAACGCCCCTGCGGTTCTTAAATCATGGTTTACTCACTTGAGATTTAAGTTTTTCAATAAAAGCGTCAAGCGTTGGTGCTTCCCCCTGTATTTCCCTTCTTGCGCTTTCCAAAATAAAAAGAGTGTCTGCCAAATGCTTGTTAAATTGGTTATCTGTCATGCCAAGCATCATAGCACCTCCTTTCCTTTTGTAATATGTAACCCCGATTGGAAAACCAATCGGGGCGGGTGTTGCGGTATTTATTTTTGCTTACGCACGTCCTGTTGCTTGAAGGAACATTGCGAAGATGGTTGCTACTTGGGCTCTGGTTGCGGTTTGTTGCGGTGCAAAAGAGCCATCGGGGAAGCCGCCGATGATACCGGCTGCTTGAATTGCTGCTACATCTGTTACAGCCCAGTAAGAAACTGCGCCTGCATCGGTGAACGGAGTTGTTCCGCGTACCGGAAGGGTGATGTTTCTGTGGGTTGCATAACGGTTAAGAAGTGCAGCCATTTGTTCGCGGGTAACATTTACGTTTGGTGCGAAGTAACCTTCGCCAACGCCGAAGGTAATGCCTTCGCTGTTAGCCCATTGGATTGCGGGATAGTACCATGCGCCTTGTGCTACGTCATTGAATGCGGGAGAACCTGCGGCAAACGCGCCAAGGTTTACGCCTTCAAGGTTAGCAATTACTTGGATGAACATTGCACGGGTCATAGGTGCTTCCGGTGCAAATGTGCGGTATCCAACGCCATGCATAAGGCCGTGGTGGTGAACAACTGTTACAAAGTCATGGAACCATGCGTTCATGGGTACGTCATTGAAAAGAAGGAACGCCTGTGTCATTTCATCAATACCCCAGAAAGGCTCGGGAGGTTGAGGACCTACCGGTATCGGAGGGGGAGCATCAACTCTGTGACCCGGCTCAATTGGAATACCGTAGGGCAAAATGCCGCCGTGACGGGGTGGTGCTTCAGGACGTGCATCGCCGCTTACGCGTTGGCGCACAATTCCTACATTTGCAGAACCGGTCGCGCCGGATTCTTCATGAGTTGCAGTTACGGTAATAGTACCGGTTGCATTTGCACCAACGGTGAACAGGATAACTGCTTCTCCGCCTTCTGCTGTGTTTCTTGGTGTAAATGCTGCATAGCTTACACCGCTTGGGGCATCTACAGACCATGTTACATTGCTGCTTGTGATGTCATCACCGGAAACTATAGCTACAAATGTGCGTCCCACACGGTTTACACCTTGGGGAATTGTTGCATAGTCAACGCTAACTTCAACAGTCGCACCGGGTTCTTCTTCTTCGCCTTCTTCAAAGGCAACAGCAACGGTTAAACCGCCTGCCGCAACTACGCGTGTGATGCTTGCAGGTGTACCTGCTTCTGCAGCACCGCCTGTTACTGTCCAAGACTCAACAACATAGCCTTCATCAGGTGTTGCTGTGAAAACAACGCTTGTTCCTACAGGGAACTCTGCGCCGCTTGTAATTGCTTCACCGCCTACGGTTGCGGCGATAGAACCACCGTCACCTGCGGTAAATGTTACAGCGTATTCATCTGCAGCCGTCACAACGGGCTCTGCTTCGCCGCGTGAAGGAACAATGAAATAGTTTGCATCTGTTAACACGCCCGACTCAATTGTACCTGATACAGTTCCGCCTACGTTAGGGAACGGCATCCAAGAAACAACATCACCGGTGATGCTACCACGACGAAGTTCAACATCCACCGGTATACCCGGGTTTGCAACTCCGCTTATTGAAAATTCAACACCTGCACCATCACCCAAGTAGCGGGCAAAGTCTTCGGCTGCAGACACGGTAAGGGAAAAACCAAACAGGCTCATCACTAACGTAACTGCAAGTAAAAACGAAATAACTCGTTTATGCATTTAATGTTTCCTCCTATTCGGTAATTTATGCGCCAAGAGTTTGACCCGTAGCTACACCAAAAACATTGTCACTGGTTGGGTCAAACGGACCTGCCGTATCAACAACCAAAAGCGCACCAATTTGTGCATTAGCACCAACGAAGAAGCCGGAATCAATTGTATAAGAGCCTACAAACGCACCAACTTCAAGAACTACCATGCTGGTACCGGCAGTTAAAAGCAAGTAACCGCCTTCAAAACTGTAATCGTCACCTGCATCTAATGTTACAACAACTTCGCTCATGCCTCTTACAGTAGTACCCGCAGAGAAAGCAATTTCAATTTCGTCAGCGGGGTCTGCAAGGAATTCTGCCCAAGCACCTTCAAGGTCGATAGCAACAGCAGCCGCACCGCCCAAATCGCTCAAATCTTCCCATTCTTCGTTCAAAAAGTCGTTAATTGTTAAACCGAAACCTTCAATTCTTCCGTCGGGTGTGCCTACCGTATCAAATACCGCTCTCCAAAGTGCAGGGGCAGCAGCACCGTCACCGGTCGGGTCTTCTATTACCACACGAATCGTACCGGCGGCTGAAGATGGTGCACCAAAAGCTCCGTCCCATACGAAAACACCCGGGGTACCCGGCGCACTGCTTACAAATGAAAGCAGGTCTGTGGGATAGGTAAACGAAAAGTCTGCCATTACAGTACCTTCAGTGGTGCCGTGGTCAATGTTAACATAAATGATTACTTGACCATCATCAACAGAACCGACAACGCTCAATGTAAATGCCGGTTCATCGTCGGGGTCTGCGCTTACAGACATAGAGAAAAGACTCATAGCAACAGCAAGAACCAAGGTAAGTGCTATCACTTTTTTAAAACACCGTGTTAATTTAAACTCTTTCATAACCAAATTTCTCCTTTTCTTAACTCTTTTTAGGATATGCACCTACCAACACACTTTGCATTTAGCAAAGTGTGTTGGCCGTGATGCATTTTAAAGAATTTGAATGTTCACAAACATTCCTTATGGTTGTACATAAAGCGGTGTATCAAAGTTTGCAACTGTGTTAGCGAATACCGCAGGGAAGGTTGCCCTTCTTGCTGTATCGGCCGCAGTTGGGTTAAAGCTACCTGTTGCAACCCACTGACGCAATGATAGTAATTGCGCCGCAGGAATGGTCTCTGCACTTGGATTTTGCGTGAAGGCAAACACCGCTAATCCGTATTGTGTACCATCAGCGAGATACAGCATTGTGTCAAAGTTTGCAACCGTGTTAGCGAATACCGCAGGGAAGGTTGCCCTTCTTGCTGTATCGGCCGCGGTTGGGTTAAAGCCACCTGTTGCAACCCATTGACGCAGTGATAGTAATTGCGCCGCAGGAATGGTCTCTGCGCTTGGGTTTTGTGTGAAGGCAAATACCGCAAGACCATATGGGTCAAGGTTGCCGCCGCCGCCTTCGGCGATTGCAATGGTGAAGGTTGCTTCGTCGTAGTTACCTGCGCCGGGGCCTGTAACACGAATTGTGAAGGGAACCGGTCCGTCTTCAGGGCTTGCTTCGGTTGGTGTACCGGTGATAGCACCTGTTGAGGTGTTAAGTGTAAGACCTGCAGGCAAATTACCAATGAGTGACCATGCAAGCGGGCCTGTTGCGTCTGTGTTTACTGCAACGTTTGCGGTGTATGCCGTGCCTACCGTACCGCCGGGCAGTGTTGTGGTTGTGATTTCAACCGGTGTTGCTTCGGCTGTTACTGCAAAGGTTAGATTTATCGGTGTGGGTGCTGTCAAGTTGGTTGCGTTTACCGTAACCGTTGCTGTAAAGCTACCTGCAGCCAAACCTGTAACAGGGCGAACAGAGAATTGTCTTGTTGCGCCGGGTGCAAGTGGTGTGGCAGCAAGTGCGTCTACGATTGCAAACGAAGCTGCATTTGTACCTGCCATTTGCACTGCAAGGTTTGTAAGCGGTTGGTTACCTGTGTTGGTTACTGTGAATACTGCAGGAGGGATAGCATCAACATCGTAACCCAGAAGCTGGGAAGTGAATGCGTTACCTGTTGCTGTAAGTGTTGCATTGTAAACAGGTGTAACATCTTCGCGTTCACCAAGGATGAGGATTTGGTAAACGTGAATGTTTGCGTGAGGAATCATTGCTGCGCCTGCACCCCACACGTTTGCGGATTGGGCATTTGTACCGTCGGGCGCACCGTCTACAACAGCTGCACCCCATGCACCCCTGTTAACAACGATACGAGCCGAAGCTGTACCCGGAGGTGCTACCAATGCAGGGATACCTGCACGGTGTTGCGGATCCCAATGGTCAAATAACGGGTGATGGCCAAGTAGTTGACCGGCTTCACCTTCGGGGATATCCAAACGTGATTCAAGTACCATGTTCGGCAACAGCGAGAATGCAGCATTGCCTGTACCCGCATGGGTGTGGCGAGATGCATCATGCAATTGCCTGTGACCTGTAAAGGTTTCGATATTGCCAACCTGTTCCGGATCTTCTCCGGCACTGTGGAACCACATATCAAACCTTGAACCCCATGCACCGCCGCCGCCGGCGTATGATAAGGGTCCTGCAATGTTATCCGGTTGCATCATTGTAACTTCGATGATGTCATCCGGTTGTAATCCGTCAATCATCAAGCCGGATTGTGCTGCCGTTCTGCCTGTGATGGAAATTACTCTGTGACTTCCACCGGCAGGGCTGTGTACAGCGTGTACGGGTACTGTTTGCGTTGCAATAGCACCTGTTGCTGTGGTATCAACATCACCTTCATCATTCTGGTGTACTGTGATTGCGATACCATGCGGCATAAGTTCGCCGGAAAGGGCTGCAAAGTTTGCAGTCGGATTCGCAGCCAAGAACTCGCGCAAGTTGAACAATACTTGTGGCTCATCAAGTCCTTGTCTGCGTTGCGTGTTAAACAGAGTCATTGCTTCCTGTAACGCCGCAATCGCTTGGTCGAGTTGCATAACGCTTGTTGCATTGAACAGAGTCCACGTCGCGGGGTCAGCTTCCAACTCTTCAGCTGTTACGAAACCGAAGGTTGCAAGTGCCGCTTTGAGTTCATCCAACGTTTCTTGCGTTACCCAGTAGTATGGCTGACCATCCAGGTCGTACATGGGCAATGGTTCGCCATATGCGTCAAGACCTGTTACAGAAACAGTCATTGCAAGCATAGCTACCAAGCCGAGAAGTAATTTTCTCACTTCATTCCTCCAATCTTCTTCTTGGGTAATTGGGTCTACTACTGCGCCCATTACCTCAAGATTGCTAAATACACTTGCCCAAGGGATATCTGCAACGGGTACGCCCAATGCATATGCAATTGCTTCTTCCCCCTCTTCGGTATTGCTGAATTCTGCAAATTTTTGCAGAACTGTTGCCGGCGTAAGAATGTACTCGCCTACGCCTTCACCATCACCGTCAATTGCAACGGTTACGGATGCTGTAACAGGAAGTTCAATTTCGCTTCCCACACGAACACGCAAGTTTAGTTCTACATTGAAGGTGTGTGATGTTTGCGGTCCTTCACTTTCGATAACCGTTACTGTTACGAGGAAACCTGTGATTTCGTCGTATTCGTCAGTTATCGTTGTTACATTTACATTATAACGGATTACTCCGATAATGTTGTCCTCTGGGTCGCGCAAAAGCACGTCTCGGTAATCGTCATCGGGTTCAAAGTTATCATAGATGTCGATTTCGTCTACCACCATAACGGTGAAGTATACCGGTTCGCCTACGCTACCGTCGTCTACGGTTGAAACAAGAAGTGCAGATACTGTTGTTGTACCCGCGCTTACTGCGGTTACTGTTGCAGATAATGATAAAGCGTCGTCTGCGACGGCGGAAAGTGTAGCAACTGTTTCGTCAGCCACTGTCCATACTATTTTGTAGTCTTCCGCATCTGCGTTGTCAGGCACAACCGCTACTGCAAGGGTTGCCGTTTCCGGTTGGTCTGTAATTTCGGGACAAACAAGTGTTACTGTTGTGGATGATACTGCAACGATACCCTCCGGGTAGCCCGGTTGATAGGGGCCGTCTTGGGCAATTTGATAAACAACTAAGGTGTCGATGGTAAGAACTTCTGTTGCCGCTGCGGCATTTGTTTCAAGGCGCAGAAGCGGACCTACCCAAGCACCAACTTGCGGTGAACCTACAACAAAAGTTACATCAAACCGTCCTGTTGTGCTGGTGTTTGCCGGCACGGTATGAAGGAATCCGGGAAGATTTACACTTGCCGGCGGCGTTGCGGCATTTCTTCCTTGGACGCGGAAGTTAGCGTTCGCGGTTGTGGGTTGTAAGCCACCGATACGCACTATATAGGTATTTGCAGGGTTTGCAGGGTTAATACCAAGTGCGGGCAAATTAAGGAATACGCCGTTTGAACCGCTTACACGATCTGTAATGGTTAGAACACCGTCGTTAATTGCAACAGGTGCATCACTTACGCGAACCAAAACAGGTGAATCTGCATTGATATTCGTTTCGGAGAGTGCTGCCAGATTACCTTGGTTGAAAGGCAATGCGCCTACGTCTGCAGGGTTATCCAAGCTCCATATTGGGTCTACTTGTTTAACGGTTAAGGTGTCGATGGTTAAATCTGCATTTATTGCGTCTGCATTTGTGTTAAGGCGCAGAAGCGGACCTTCCCAAGCACCAAGTTGCGGTGAACCTACAACGAAAGATACATCAAACCGACCTGTTGTGCTGGTGTTTAGGGGCACGGTGTGAAGTGCATCAGGAAGTTGAATGCTTGCCGGCGGTGTTGCGCCTGTTCTGCCTTGAACACGGAAGCGACCGCCTGCGGGATTTAAACCGCCAATTGTTACAACATAGGTATTTGCAGGATTAGCCGGATTTATACCAAGTGCAGGCAGATTGAGGAATACGCCGTCTGAACCACCGGCACCTGAGCGGTTTGTGATTGTCATAACGCCGTTGTTTATCGTAACAGGTGCAGCACTTGAACGAACTAAAACGGGAGAATCCGCATTTATTGTAGCTTCGCTATATAGTGCCACGTTTGCCACGTTAGGCTGTACTGACAAACACCATAATGCGTCAGTCTCAGGTGGGGCAGTCGGTGCGACTGTTACGTTTACTGTAATGTTACCCGCGAGGGATTCTACAGAACGGGTTGCAGCGGTAGCCGCGCCCGTGAGTACCAAATCGGCAGGGGTTGTTGTCCAGCCTGTTAGTGTGTAACCTGTGGGTGGGGTTGCTACAAATATTACGGTAGCACCTTCTATAACTTGTGCAGGGCTGGTGATTGCGTTTCCGCCAACCGTTGCAGTTAGGTAGTCACCAAAGGTTACCGTGTAGTAAGTCGGGGGTGGGGTGAATGCTACGGTTACTTCAATGTTGCTCATCAACGGAGCCGACGATTGAACAAGCGGGTTGCCGTCTACCGGGGTAAGGGTTACGCCCGCAGGAGATACTGTCCATACCGGGATATAACCAACAGCCGGAGGTGTTGCTGTAAAGGTTAGGATAGAGAGTGACGCAACCGATGTACCGCTTACGGGGACAACTATTTTATAACCGTCGTAATATGCGGTTACGGAAATGTTCTCTCCGAAGAATACAGTGTAGTAGTCTTCAAGTACAAAATCAGGGTCGTAGGTCATGATGTCTATATAACCTGTGAGCGCGATATTGTTGGGGTTGGTGTAACCCGCGGGAAGTACCGCAGTCCATGTGAAGCGGTTTTGCGCACCTTGTGTAGGAGACCATACAGGTGTTTCCCATGTTACTGTCATTGTTGTTGCAGTACCGTACTGGAACACTGCCGGAACGCTTGTTGCCCTTGCCGGAACTGCATCAAGGTTTAACGCACGGTCTACTGCAATAGTAGGCGCAGTGAATGAAACAAGCACGGGTGTGGGCGGTGCGGGTGGTGTAAATGTTACACCCACGGTAATGTTACGGTCAAGACCAACCACTGTACGGGTAAGCGCGGTAGCTTCGCCTGTAAGTGTTACGCCGTCGGTGATTGTCCATGCAGGAGTATAACCGAGAGCGGGTGGGCTTGCTGTAAAGCTTACTGTAGAAAGTGCAGCAACTGTTGCACCTGTAAGGATTGAAGCTGTACCAACCATTGCAGTAAGGTTTGCACCGAATGTTACGGTGTGGTAAACAGGTGCATCATCAGCGGGACGTTGCACCGTCAAGCTTGTGAGCGTGAAAGAACCTGTAGCACCTGCGTTATTCAAACGGATTCTGATTGCAGAAGCCGGAGCTATTGTTGTACTGTTTATGGTTGCCGCTTCTTCGGCTGTGAGTGTGTGAGTAAATGTGCCGGGAAGATTTACCAATGCACCAATGCGTTGGTCTGCCCATTCGGCTGCGGCACTGTCCACTTGCATGAACAATTGTGCGCCTGCAACAGGAGATGTTGCTGTTGCGGTGATAACATCGCCTTCTTGGAAGCCGCCGTCAAAACGAGCGTCTGTAGCCATAAGGTCTACCCCGCCCCAGTTTTGCTCGGTAACGTCCATATGAAGACCTGCGGTGGTAACGGAAACGATAACACCTGAACCCTGTGCGGGCACGAATGGTGCAAGGTTAGTTGTTATAACGCCATAAGCACGACCGTCAAGCCAGTCTGCCAAGTCGAAAAGGTACGTTGGCGGTGGGCATTCGCATGGGTTTTCGTTGCAAACGGAACAAACCACGTTGCAATCACACACGATGCTTTCGCCGTTCATGCGGATGTCGGTTAGCACTACGTCATGGTGCGCACCTGTGGCGGCATTAATAACGAGCCTAATGCCTGCGGTTACGCCCCATGCACCACCACCACCGGGATTAGCGGCGGGCAATGTCATTACAACTGAATCGCCGGGATTCCATGTGGCAATAGCACCATCTGTATCGCCTGCGCCTAAAAGAACTACTCCGTGGTTTGATTCAGGCGTAGAAACAAGCGGCGGGTCAAATGTGAAATGGAACGCGATATCATGCGCACCAAAGGTAGCCCTTAGTGCGGCAACGGATACGTTTATACCGTGTCCGTTATCTGTTCTGCCTGTAAGCACAAGATTATTGTCCACTACAGACAAATTGTCGGTATGGATATTTGTAGACAAATACCCCTCAGCAACAAGCGTTTCCCAAGTCAACGCATCACAATCATTTCCACCAGTTGCAATTACATTAAGCGGTCCGATGCCGGAAAACGTTGAGAAGACCATCATGAGAGCCATAAACAAAGCCACTATGCGCCTTCTTTGCAGTTTTTGCTGCATAATTAAATTTCCTCCCTTTTAAAAATTTTATTCCTCAAGCCTCTTTGCGCATTCGCGCTTTTGGGCGTGAAGTCGTTGTTTGATAGCACACTTACTCTGTGCCGCCCCCCTTTTCGTGTGTTAAGTAATGTTACTAATGCTTTTATATGTCAACGCTTTGCCCTGTTAGGGGTACAGCGGTTTGACCGTAAAGGGTTAGTCTTCTTTTTCTTCTCCGATTGTGTTATTGATTGAATTTTTCAGCATTTTAACCTTTTCCTCATCTGTAAGTTTTGGAGAGTTTAGTATTTCCCGTTGCAGGCTAAACACCGCCTTGCAGTCCGTCTGCGTCATTTTACTATCTCCTTTCCCGTTATGGCTTCTTTAGTTCGCTTTTTATGTCGGCAATGAGATTATCCAATGTAGGGCTTTTGCCGTCCCTCTCTACTTCTTCTTTTGCGCGTTCCAGCGCACGCAATTCACGCGCCTTGTACGCATCAAATTGCTCGTTCGTCATTCCCATGGAATACCTCCTTTTTATCTTCGGGCAAACTCCTAGGACAGTTCAACATGAATTTTAACACTGTTGTAATAATTGTCAAGAAATATTTGTTGGTTGTTTTTGCAAAATTCTACATTTTCAAGAGAGCCTTAACCCTGTCTCCGTCCAGTGTTTCCTTGGTTAAAAGCTCTTCGGCGATGGATTTTAGGCCGCATAAATTTTTTTGTAAAAGTTTGCGGGTTTGTTCGTAAAGGTCGGTGAGGAGCTGGTTGCACTCGTCGGCTACGTGTTTGTCGTCTTTTAGAATGGAACGGTCTGCAATAGTTGTGCCCATTCCGAATTTTGTGATGTATTGCATTGCCGTGGTTGTGGCTTTTTCGATGTCGTTGGAGCCGCCTGTTGTTACATTGTCTGCGCCGAAACGGAGTTCTTCCGCACAGCGGCCCGCGAGGGAAACCATGATTTGCTGGCGAAGTTCCTGTTTCGTGTAGTACATACGCTCGGGCGGGATGTTTACGCAAAAGCCGCCCGCGCCCGATGTTGACGGGATAATTGTTACCTTTGCAACGCGGTTTTCGGGGTTGGTTAGAATTGCGGCTACTGCGTGGCCGCTTTCGTGATAGGCGGTGATTTCGCGCTCGTGTTGGCGGATATGACTGCGGTCTTTTTTTTCACTGCCCGCCAGCGCGGTGTAATATGCGGATGTAATATCGTCTTGGCTGATATTTTCGCTTCCGTTACGCGCCGCATTAATCGCCGCATCATTTAGAAGTCCCTCCAGCATTGCGCCGCTGAAAAATACCGTGTCTGCCGCCAGTTTTTCGATGTCTATGCCGTCAAGGGGTTTGCCCTTTGCGTGAAGCTGTAAAATTTGACGGCGAGCGTTTATGTCGGGTAAGCCGATTTCCACGCGGCGGTCGAAACGACCGGGGCGCATTAATGCTTCGTCCAAAGTGTCGGGGCGGTTTGTTGCCGCTACCACCACTATTCCCGCGTCTTCGCTAAAGCCTTGCATTTCCGTTAGTAATGCGTTTAGGGTTTGTTCGCGCTCATCGTTGCCGTTTATGCCGTCACTGCGTTTTTTTCCGAGTGCGTCAATTTCGTCTATGAAGATTACGCCGCGCCCTGCTTCACGCGCTTTCTTGAACAAATCCCGAACACGCGCCGCGCCCACGCCAACATACATCTGCACAAAGTCTGAGCCGCTTACCGCGTAAAACGGAACGCCCGCTTCACCAGCCATTGCCCGCGCCATAAGGGTTTTTCCCGTACCCGGCTTGCCGTGAAAGAGAATTCCTCGCGGCATTCTTGCGCCGTAGCGGGTGAATTTTTCAGGTTCGCGCAGGTAATCCACTATGTCTTGCACGCTTTCTTTTGCTTCCAAGTTGCCAGCAACGTCGTTGAAACCGCAAAGCTTGCCGTCGCCGCCGCTTTCCCCCGCAGAAACCATCACGGGATTAAGCCCCCCTGCCGCCCGCGCCGCGCTGTTCTTGCGTTGCACAAACAGCAAAACCCCCGCGACCATTGCGATGGTAAAACCCACTTGCAGGAAGTTTATATCCGAATGAGATTGCTCTGTTACATAAACGCCATTAATTAGAAGGAACTCTTTAAAATCTTCGCGTCGCGGGTTGTTTGTGGTGAATTCGTTTTCGGAAATTGTAAAGAAAAACATCGCGCCGTCACCGATTGTAACGGACGATACATTTCCTTCTTCCAGCGCGGAAATAAACGCCGTGTACTCCATAAATTTCGGCTGCTCTATTCCGCGAATGTGCGCCGCATAAAGAATCCCGACAGTAGCCGCGATTATCACCAAAACCCCAATTATATTCCTATGCTTTTGGATTAAGTCCATATGTATCCGCCCCCTTCACGTGGATTATACACTATCGGGGCGGGGCGTTGCTAAGGGAAGTTCTGGTTATTTAGTTCTCGCCTTGTAATTTTTTCGCTTGGTCGTGGGTGATGCAGGTGTCTAAAATTTCGTCCAAGTCGCCGTTTAGAACGGAGTCCAGGCGGTGCAGGGTAAGGCCTACACGGTGGTCGGTGACGCGGGACTGGGGGAAATTGTAGGTACGTATTTTTTCGGAGCGGTCGCCGCTGCCTACTTGGCTTTTGCGCTCGCTTGCCTGTTCTTTTTGCAAGCGTTCCTGTTCCGCGTCGTAGATACGGGTGCGCAGGATTCGCAGGGCTTTTTCCTTGTTTTTAAGCTGGGAGCGTTCGTCTTGGCAAGCAACAACTATGCCCGTTGGAATATGGGTTACGCGGATTGCGCTGTCGGCGGTGTTTACGCTTTGCCCGCCCGCGCCGCCACTGCGATAAATGTCTATGCGGACATCGGTCATGTCCAAGTTTACGTCTACTTCGTTTGCTTCGGGAAGAACGGCAACGGTAACGGTGGATGTATGAATACGCCCCTGCGACTCCGTTTCGGGCACACGTTGCACACGATGAACGCCGCTTTCATATTTTAGCCGCGAATACGCGCCCTTGCCCTGTATCATGAAAACAACTTCTTTGAAGCCCTTTAGACCGTTTTCGTTCGCGCTCATTATTTCGGTTTTCCAGCGGCGGCGTTCGGCATAATGCCCGTACATACGGTACAGCGAGTTGGCGAAAAGCGCGGCTTCATCGCCGCCCGCACCGCCGCGAATTTCCACAATTACGTTTTTGTCGTCGTTAGGGTCTTTGGGAAGAAGAAGGACTTTCAATTGCTCGGATATTTTTTCAAGTTCTTCCGCGCCCTCTTTTATTTCTTCCTTTGCAAGCTGGCGCAAGTCCTCGTCAGATTCTTCATTGAGAAGGATTTTCGCATCCTCCACCTGCTCGTTAAGACGTTTGTATTCGCGGTACGCGTCCATGATTGGCGTTAGGTCGCTGTGTTCCTTCATTAAGTTGCGAAAACGGTTTGTGTCCGAAATAACGGAAGGGTTTGAAATATCCTCCGACAATTCCGCAAATTTTGTTTCAAGTTCGTTCAGTTTATCAAACATTTGGTTTCACTCCTGTTACAATTCTTTCGATTTCTGCGTAATCGTGCAGTAAGTTTATGTTTTCAAAGCCCGATTTTTCCATCAAGTCCCATACTTCGGGGGAGCCTATTTCCAAAAATAACGCGCCGCCTGTGCGCAGGGCTTTTTTGCATTGCGGGATAAGGCGGCGGTAAATGTCCAGCCCGTCTGCGCCGCCGTCAAGGGCAAGATGGGGTTCGTGGTCGCGCACGGTTGGTGAAAGCGTTGCCATTTCCCCGCTTGTAATATACGGCGGGTTTGAAATAATTATATCAAAATCGCCATCTACGCCCTCCAGCAAATCTGTTTCTATGAAGGTGATTTTTTCGGGTGCGGGGGTGTTTTTTTCGGCATTTTCACGCGCAAGGGAAAGTGCGGCGGGGGAAATGTCTGTGGCTACTATTTCCAAATTTTCGCGCAGAAGGCAAGCCAGCGCGATTGCAATGCACCCGCTTCCCGTGCAAACATCCAGCGCACGGATAGGCCTTTCCTCTTCGGCAGAAATTTTTTTTATGAACGCGAATGCTTCTTCAACCAGCAATTCTGTTTCGGGGCGCGGGATTAATGCGCGTTTGTCTGTGATAAACGGCAGACCCATAAATTCCCACTTGCCTATGATGTATTGAAGCGGCTCGCCTGTTTGACGCCGCTTAATGTATTCCAAGTACATAGCGTATTTTTCGGGGGGGATTTCGTTTCTTTCGTTAAGCACAACCCCGTCTACGCTGTAGCCCGTCAAATGCGACAAAAACAACTTCGCATCACGCTTGTTAATCAAACCCGCGCCGTGCGCCAAAGCGTTGCCTATTGTAACCGCATCCGTCATGGTTTTTGCTCCCCTTCCAATCCTTTGGCAGGTTCTTCTTTTTCTTGCTCCAGCACCTTTTCAAGCGCGGTAACGGCGATTTCTATTTGCTTCTCGTCGGGTTCTGCCGTGGTCATTTTTTGCATTAGCATTCCGGGGAAAATTATTGCGCGTACAAGAAAATTGTCGCGCCGCCCCGCCCATTTTACGGAAACCTCATACGAAAGCCCCGCGATAAGCGGCAACAGAAGAATGCGAGACGCAAAGCGCATCCAGACGCCTTCGACTTGAATAATCATAAACAAAATCATGGTGATTACCATGACAACAAGCATAAAACTTGTGCCGCAACGCTTGTGCAAGCGGTTGGACGCGGCTACGTTTTCATGGGTAAGGGGCAGGTTGCTTTCAAAGCAATTGATTGCTTTGTGTTCCGCGCCGTGATACTGAAACACCCGCTGAATATCCTGCGAGCGGGAAATAACAAACACATATGTTACAAAAATGGCAATGCGCAAAAATCCTTCAATTACGCCCGTAAGCGCGGGGCGCACAGGAACAAGCCCGCCCAAAAACGCAGGAAGCAACATGAAAAGCCCCAGTGCAAGCACCACCGCAAAAACCATTGCAAGCCCTTTTATGATGCCGTTTAGCTTATCGCCGAATTTTTCAAACAGCCATTTTTCAAAACGAGACTCGGGTTCTTCTTCCTCCAGCCCCTCGAAAGCGATATCCGCAGAAAGGGAAAGGGATGTAAAACCCACCGCCATTGAACTGCACAATGCCGTTACCCCACGGATAAGCGGCCATTTTAAAAACGGGTACCGCTTGGTTAATGTAGAAAGGGGCTTTTCTATCATTGCGATTTCGCCGTTTGGTTTGCGCACCGCCATTGCATACCCTTTTGTGCCGCGCATCATAACGCCTTCCATCACGGCTTGCCCGCCGTAATATACGGGTTCTGCGGCTTTTGCTGTTGTTGTTTTCGCTGTTTCTGCCACGCTAAATCACCTCTTTTACAAAACGGATTACACTGAATGCCGCCGCCAAGGCGGAAAAAATTGCTATGGACAGTAGAACTATATAGGTTGGTTCTTCTTCGTAATCGGATTCTTCGCCGTTGGGGTCTTCGTCCTCGGGTTCAAATTCCCCCTCCTCGGGAGGGTACGCTTCATGCGTCTCTTCCGTGTCGTGTTCAGGTTCAGGTTCGGGTTCATCCTCGGGTTCTTCTTCGTGAGAAGGTTCTTCTTCGTGCGAAGCTTCTTCTTCCTCCGGCTCGGGTTGGGTTTCTTCGAGCGGTTCAACTTCTTCAACCTGTTCGGGAGGAGTTTCTTCATATATATATGCATTTTCGATTTCGGTGGTGGGTTCTTCTTGCGGAATTTCCGGCGCGGGCGAGGGTGTGGGGGTTGGAGTTGGTTGCGGCGCGGGTTCTGGTTCGGGTTCTTCGGGTTCGGGTTCTTCAACCACTATTCCTGCGCGGTGGGTGTTGTAGATACTGCGAAACCGCCCCGATAATTCCCCCGCAGTGGAATCCGCGTTTACGCCCACCATATGAACGGGAACGCCCGTGGCTGTCGCGCTTGCGGTTTGCCCGCCCGTTGCGGTTACGTGGATGATAAGCGGGTTTTCCGTTCCGCCCGCCGCCATGCTTCCCGCCGCGGCGAACGCGGTGCTAAAGCCCTCGCCGCCCGCGTATTGTATGGTTGCAATCGCGGCGTTTAGCCCCGCGATTACGTAATCGTTATCCAGCCGCCGTATGGGAATTTGCCGCGTAAAACCAACAACACCCACCCGCGTATCCCCTCCCCCAAGGGTGGAGACAAACTGCGTGATTGCGTTAATTGCGGCGCGGTTTGGGTCTGTGGTATTCATTGCGTCGCTGGTGTTAATCAGGAAAACGATATCCACCTGCGGCGTTTCTTCCGCATTCACGGGAACAACGCAAAAGACCATGGCGAAAAACACAACCATGGTCATTAGCGATTTTACAAATCTATTCATTTGAGCCGTAACCGCCTACCAGCCTTTGCTGTTCTTCGCGGTTATCGCTTAGGCCTGCGGGTTCGTTTCTTGCGCCGCTTACGATATAACGGCCGCTAACCTGCGCGCCCTCGTCCACAACAAGGGAAGCCGCTTGAACGTCGCCCGCAACTTTGGACGTGGACGCAAAATGAAGCTGTGTGTCGCAAGCGATATTGCCGTTCACTTCCCCCGCCACAAGAAAATACGAAGCATGGATATCGCCCGTAACAGAGCCGCTGTCGCCAAGAACAAGCGAGCCGTTGATTTCGATATTTCCTTTGTAAATGCCGTCAATGCGCACGGATTCTTCGCCCGTCATTCTTGCCGCTTCAATATATACGCCTTTGCCGATTACCGTGCTTGGCGTATCCAAATCGTTTACAGCAGCAGGTTTTTTGAAAAATAACATCAGAAATACATCCTCTCAAGAATGAGCTTACTTGAGATTATACCACACTTTTTAGTGTTTACAAACTCCACCCTCATAGAATACTATAACAGTAAGCACCCTTGAGGGGGAATTTAAAATGGAAAAAACTAACGAGCAAATTGCAATGACTGTGGCACGCAACAGTATTATAGTAAATATCGGGCTTTCGGGCTTCAAATTGTTTGCGGGGATTTTTGGAAACTCTGCGGCAATGATTTCGGACGCGGTGCATTCGATTACAGACTTGGTAAGCACCGTCATCGTAATTATCGGGATAAAACTTGCGAACAGAAAAGAAGATAACGACCACCAGTACGGACACGAACGGTTTGAATGTGTCGCAACGCTTGCGCTTGCGGCTTTAATTTTTGCTGTCGGCATAGGAATCGGCTGGGCAGGAATAGAAAGAATTTATACGGGCGAATATGTAACTGCAATGCCGGGGCAAATCGCGCTTGTTGCGGCGGTGCTTGGTATTGTGGTAAAAGAAGGCATATTCTGGTATGTTAGAGGGGCGGCAAAAAAAATCGACTCGGGCGCGCTTATGGCAGACGCGTGGCATTCCCGCGCAGACGGCATTTCTTCCGTGGGCAGTTTTATCGGCATACTTGGTGCCAGAATGGGCTTTCCTATTTTGGATTCGGTGGCGGCAATTGTAATCTGTCTGTTTATTTTAAAAACGGCGGTGGAAATTGCAATCGACTCCCTAGGCAAAATGACAGACCGCGCCTGTGACGACGAAACCGCACAAGCAATGCGCAAAATAATTTTATCCGATGCCGCCGTTGTTTCGATTGACGCGTTTCGCACACGCATTTTCGGCAACAGAATTTTTGTTGATGTTGAAATCGGCATCAATTCCGAGGTATCATTTAAAGAAGCGCACAACACATCTCACCGCGTACACGACGAAATTGAACGAGAATTCCCAAAGGTAAAACACTGCAAGGTTCATGCAAACCCTGTGGATGATATGGAGAGTGAATAATGCCTACAAAACACGACCACGTAGAAAAAAACCACAAGATTGCCGTAATGGGCGGCACGTTCGACCCTATTCACAACGGACATTTGGCGGTTGCCCACGCCGTTTTAGATGCGTTTGCGCCGCAACGCATACTGTTTATGCCGGGCGGACACCCGCCCCACAAGCCCCACAAACCCGTCACGGATGGCGAACACCGTTTTAAAATGGCACTTGCGGCGGTTTGCGAAACGCCCGCTTTCGATGTTTCGCGCTTAGAAATTGACCGCGAAGGCCCAAGCTACACCGTGGACACAATCGAAGACCTACGCAGAATCTGCCCCGAAGGCGCGGAAATTTATTTTATCATAGGCGCAGACGCGCTTATGGAAATTACCATGTGGGAGGGTGCGGACAGGCTGTTAAAGCTGTGCAAATTCGTTGCGGTTTGCCGCCCCGGTTATCAGATTGATAACGAATATGTAGAAAAACTGCGCAACCAACACGGCGCGGAAGTTCACATTCTTGAAGGCCCTGCGCTGGAGATTTCAGGCACTGCGCTACGAGAAAAATTCGCGGCGGGCAAATCTGTCGGCGGGCTTATGCCCAAGGTTGCAGAAGATTACGCAATTACCCACGGCTTGTACAACACGCCCCCCGTTGACCTTTCCCCCGCCCGTTTTGATGCGGTGAAAGCGGAACTGGAACTTCGCCTTTCTGCAAAGCGGTTCAAGCATACCCTCGGCACGGTAACAGAGGCGGAAAAGCTGGCAAATCACTACGGCGCGGACGCAAATAAAGCGCGTTGGGCGGCACTGTTGCACGACTGCGCAAAAGAATTCAGCGCGGCAAAAAAACATCTGCTTTGCGACGTTTGGCAAATCCCCACAGACGATATCATGCGCACAGACATAGACATCACCCACAGCTTGCTTGGCGCGGAATCTGCACGGCGGCATTTCTATGTAACAGACGGGGAAATTCTGCAAGCCATAAGCCGCCACACAATGGGCGCGAAAGACATGACCCTCTTGGACAAAATAATCATGCTTGCCGATTACATCGAACCATGCCGACCCGCTTGCCCCATAGTAGCCAAGCAACGCGAACAGGCATACACAAACATAAACGAGTCGCTAATCACGGGCATAACCGCCACAAACGAAGACCTGCGCCAACGCGGAAAACTAGTCCACCCATGGTGCTTTGAAATGCTTGAAAATTTGAAGGAGGGATTATAATGGAAAACACAGAACTTACAATAGTTACCGCACTACACGCCGAACTGGACAAAAAATTTGCACAGAACCTAATAATTTTAGAACTTAACGCGCTTTCGCCAATCGCAGATTATTTTGTAATAGCTACAGGCGGCAGTGCCCCCCAACTTGCCGCCCTAGCCCAAGCCGCCGAAGAACTGCTTAAATCCCACGGCATGAACCTGCACCACACCGAGGGCTTACAATCAGGCAAGTGGGTATTGCTGGACTTCGGAACAATAATCGTCCACCTCTTCGACAAAGAATCCCGCGAATACTACAACTTGGAACGCATTTGGGCAGATGCGAAGGTTGTAAAGGTTTAGGGAAGACCTTGGGGGACTCCGTCCCCCAACGCCCCCTGCAAGGGGACAAGTCCCCTTGACCCCTAACTAAAAACCGCGCGAATGCGCGGTTTTTGGGTTGAAGTTTTGATTGATTAGCGGCAAAGGTCGCAAACGTCGTACGGGCAAAGTGTTGGGAAGTGACCCGCCAACGCCCGTGCAAGACGGATAATGTCATCTGTGGTTACAACACCGTCGCAGTTTACATCTGCGGCGCGGGTGTCGATGGTTACATAATGCCCCACCAAGTATCGCGCAAGAAGTGTTGCGTCTGCGGAGGTAACGCGTCCGTTGCCGTCCATATCGCCCATGCGCGTGGGTTGTACCCGCACTTCTCCCGGCACTATACGAAAATACAGTTCCTCGTTGTCAGCGGTGGTTGGCGTGTCGTACCCGTCAAAGGCATTTTTAAACACGGCGGTAATTGGTAGGCGGCGGTTTGTGTCCATCAACGGGCAAACCACAAATGTTAGCGTAAACAGTGTGCCGCTTTCCGTAATATTTTCCGTGCGCCCCGCCCAGCCAATGTATACATAATTTTCAACCACCGTGAAATCATACGGCGTTTCAAAATTTAGCGGGCAGATATCTTTTGCCAATGCGGCACTTAACAGCGTTAGTTCACTCGGAAAATTTATGCGCATGAACATAGACGCAAAACCGGGGTTTTCCGAAATGCGAACGGAAACCGAAACCGTATCACCCGGGTCTGCGAATGCCGTGGAGATGGTAATAATTGCGTCCGGGTCGGGGCAGTTGCATGGATATTCGCCGTAATTATCGCAGTATGGCAGGTAGTTCCGTTGCCATACCCATGTGTCGGCAAGGTTTGGCGGTGCGGTGCGGTAAAATTCCACCAATTGCCTAGATGTGAAAACGTGTTCGCCCGTGGGGTTATCGGGTGTGCCTGTTCCTACGTTTTGCCAATAGCCGGTGTAGGTGGCATTTGCGGGTACGGCAGGCAAGTAGGGGTGTGCTGATACGTTCTCCGGAACGCGGAAGTTTTCTCCTAATGCAAGGTGGCGTAAACTGCTTGCGCCGGAAAACATACCCCACATATCTACCACGTTACCGGTATCCCATCCGGACAAATCAAGTTCGGTTAAACTGCTTGCGCCGGAAAACATATTAATCATACTCACCACGCTACCGGTATCCCATCCGGACAAATCAAGTTCGGTTAAACTGCTTGCGCCGTAAAACATATGGTGCATACTAATCACGTTACCGGTATCCCATCCGGAAACATCAAGTTTGGTTAAACCGCTTGCGCCGGAAAACATATCCCACATATTCGTCACGTTACCGACATCCCATCCGGACAAATCAAGTTCGGTTAAACCGCTTGCGCCGGAAAACATCTCCCACATATCCGTCACGTTACCGGTATCCCAGCCGGATACATCAAGTTCGGTTAAACTGCTTGCGCCATCAAACATCCATCTCATATGCGCCACGTTGCCGGTATCCCATCCTGAAACATCAAGTTCGGTTAAACTGCTTGTCTCCCGAAACATACGGCGCATATCCGTCACGTTACCGGTGTCCCAGCCGGATACATCAAGTTCGGTTAAACCGCTTGCGCCGGAAAACATACCATCCATATTCGTCACGTTACCGGTGTCCCAGCCGGACAAATCAAGTTCGATTAAACCGCTTGCGTCCCAAAACATATCAGCCATATTCGTCACGTTACCGGTGTCCCAGCCGGACAAATCGAGTTCGGTTAAACCGCTTGCGTTGGAAAACATACCGAGCATAAACCTCACGTTACCGGTATCCCAGCCGGATAAATCAAGTTCGGTTAAACCGCTTGCGCGGGAAAACATATACATCATATTCGTCACGTTACGGGTATCCCAGCCGGACAAATCAAGTTCGGTTAAACCGCTTGCGCCGGAAAATATGTTTGGCATATGCGTCACGTTACGGGTATCCCAGCCGGATACATCAAGTTCGGTTAAACCGCTTGCTTCGGAAAACATAAAGCCCATATGCGTCACGTTACCGGTGTCCCAGCCGGATACATCAAGTTTGGTTAGACTGCTTACGCCGGAAAACATAAAGCTCATACTCGTCACGTTGCTTGTGTCAAAATAACATAAACCCTCTATACGTTGCACATTTGGTAAGCGGCCAAACAAGAAGGTCAAATTTGTCCCTGCGGTAATTGAACCGGTAAATGCAATGTTGTAAATATTTTCACGGTGAGTGTTCCAAGGGTTTTGCGTGTTGCTTGTCCAATTTATAAACCCTGCCCCCACCACTACCGTACCGCAATCATACAGCCGCCACTGTGCGCCCGGCGTTCCGCATTCGCCGGCCACAAACCCGCCTGTGGTTACTACCGCACCTTGCGGAAGCGATTGCACTTCAACAGGCGCGTCAAACGGCGCAACCTCCAACCCCGCAGGGGACGTTACTTCAACTAAACACTCATCAAATAAAACATTTGCCAACGGCAAATCCTCGCCCGTTTCCGCAGTCGCGGGCAAAAGCCCCGCAACCATCACAAAAACCATAAGTACACACAAAACCTTTCTTAAACCTTGTTTCATCTTTCTTGCTCCCTTCGTTTTTTCGGCAAAATATTTTGCCGTATTTTATATTTGCAACCTTCACGCAAAAGTTTTATATATGGAAACGACAACTATTTTTGCCGGGGCAAGAGATTCACGAACTAAAAAATTTCTAAGAAAAATTCCGCATTAATTTTAGCATCACCATTCTTTAACTTCAACAAATTTTTCCAAAGCACACCTACCTGTATGCATTTTCCTGTAAATGGGAAAACTCTTGTTGGAAGGAGTGTTTTTTTATGCAAAAAGCGAAGTATTATGGTTTGCTGTGCGGATTATGTACTGTCTCGGCGGTTGCGGGTATCGCGCTTGGGTATTTTATTTTCGGGCCGATTGGGGTAAATGCGGGCGTTAGCAATTCAAGCGGGGGGGGGAAACCTGCCCCTTATTCGGAATATTATCCCGCGTACAAGAATGACTATGCCGCTTTGGAAAACGAAACGGCACAGGAAGAACCAACTCACAGTTATATTTTAACCGTGAACGACGGATATATAGTGGTGCTTCATGCAGGAGCAAAGGACGCGATAATGGAAGTGACATCCACGCCCGTAAACGCCCTGCCGCTCGAAGAGCAAGCCCGTTTAGAGCAAGGCATACGGCTGTACTCGGAGGAAGCATTATTCCGAATCTTGGAGGACTACGGAAGCTAGTGCGTTGTGTTCCACACCGTTCAATTTGTAGCCGATTACGGTATCAAGGTTAATCATTTGCAGGCTTTGGAAAACGCTTTTTTCCACGTCTTTGTTGGTTTTTTTCAGTTGCGAAATAAGAGCCTTTACCGTTTGCCGCGCAGACGTTCCGCCGGAAGCATCATATATATTGCAGTTTTCCGCCAGCGGGCAAGCGCATTGTATAAAGGACAGCGAGTTATAGCGTTTCCATGCCAAAATCGCGCTCTCCTCTATGCAGTACATAGGGCGAATAAGTTGCATTCCTTGGAAGTTTTTGCTGTTCAACTTCGGCAGCATGGTCTGATATTGCGCACCAAAAAGCATGGACATAAGCGTGGTTTCCACCACGTCGCTCATGTGATGCCCCAGCGCGATTTTGTTACAGCCCAAACCCTGCGCCGTTGAATACAAAAAGCCGCGCCGCATTCTTGCGCAAAGGTAACAAGGCGACCGCTCCGTTTTTGTAACCACCGCAAAAATATCCGAATCGAAAACCTGTATCGGAATTTCCAAAAACGCCGCGTTGGCAACCACTTTTTGAAAATTGATTTCGTTATAGCCCGGGTTCATCACCAGAAAAATCGGCTCGAACGGGATTTCGCTGTGCTTGTGCAGTTGCTGCATAAGCTTCGCCAAAAGCATAGAGTCCTTCCCGCCCGACACACACACCGCAATCCTGTCCCCCGCCTGAATCAAGTCGTACTTCTGCACGCCCGCCACAAACTTCCGCCAAATTTCTCGGCGGAATTTTTTATGTATACTGCGCTCGATTATTTGAATTGGGGTTAGTTCTTTCATTTGTAAAACTCCTTTTTTTGCATTTTATAGGTTTATCCACAATGCGGGGCGAACGCCGCAACCGGCAGAATCCACACTGCCGCCAACCATGCTTATATCGCCGGCGTCGGAGACGGCAACGGCATTGTAACTGTGGTTGCCGGGCGAACGCAACCACCACCAAGAAGCCGACCCGTTATACGTTGCCATCCTGTCTTGATTGTACTTGTTAAATATGCAGAAGCCTGTCGGCTCTATTTTGCCGCCATTGTCTTTTCTGTTTTTGTTCACGTAATCGCCGCTGTTTCCAAAATATCTGTCGGCGTCGTCAAGGCTTAGCAAAAACACATAGTCGTATGTATCCCTGCCGCCGTTAGTGCCATACCATAGGTTCTTGTCGTTTTTTACCAGTGTTTTTACTATTCGTGTCCTGTCTGCGCGGGGGATTTGATTGTAAAATTCTGTGTTCAATTCTTTTCGCAATGTGCAGTTCTCCCATGTGGTTTCCGCAATGGCGCGGGTCTTGTTGTATGGGCGTTTGTCCCAAATTTCTTCGCGAAGAAGCAATGCCTTGCCGTCTTGCACGTCCAGCACAAGCCAGTCACACCCCGCGAATTTTTTAGTCTCTCTGATGAGTGAATTTTTTGCGGCGGGAAGGGGCGGCTTTTGCTGAAAAACCGCGGGTATCGAGGGTAGTACCTCTTTAATCCGCGCAATTACGGGGGACGCAAGAGATAACGGGTTAGCTTGCCCAATCACCGATTGCAGACTTACGTCGTTTTTTAATGCCGCCGCGAGACGCAAAATATCGGCGTCGGAAAGTTGCGCCGGCGCAGAGTCAGGTTGCGGAGACGCGGGGCGTGGGTGCTGCCGCTCGGATGGTTGTCGCGAGGGTTCAAACGGCGCGGGTGATTGCTGCCGTTCGCGCGGGTGTGGCTCTTCGCGTACTGCGGGCGCAGGTGGGGCATAACCCAGCAATTCCGCAATGCATTCAATCACGATTTGCGCGGAGTCGGTTTTAACATCGTAGTCCCTATCCATTTCGGCAATCAAATGCGCAACGGCGATGTATTCCTTTCGGGCAAAGGCGTTTTTCAAACGGGAATATGCCTGCATATCGCCAACGGCGGTGTTAAGCAAGTGGCGCAATCGGTTGGCTTCACTTCCGCCAACGCCCATGTTGCCGAGCGTGTCTGCAAGGGTAGCTTTGAATTTTGCGGGTTCGGAAAAAAGCGCGACACCATGGCGTTCCGCAATATAATGCAGTGCTTTTTTTATTTTGTCTCGCATATAGTCTCCCCCCTGTCATACATTTTTTTCAAGATGTCTTCAATTCCCGATTCCCTCACGCGGATATCCGCGACAGAATAATTTGATGCGGCGTAAGTTATGGCTTCGCCCGTGATTATTTTGTCGTGGTTTAAGCGGTAACAGTGCGTGTTTCCTTCTGATGTTTGCAGATGAAAAAGAGGGTTTTCGATTGGCGCGGTCGGCGCGGCAAATGTGACTTCCAGTGTGTATTCCGTATCACGATAGCGTTCTTTAAAGCCGAGTTGGTTGCCGTCATACAGAAGTTTTCCGTGGTCGATTAGTATTAGACGTTCGGCAATTTGCTCTATGTCGCCTGTGTCGTGGGTGGTTAGCAAAACGGTTGTGCCTTGCTCCTTGTTTATCTTTTTCAAGAATGCGCGTATTTTGTCCTTCACAAGTACGTCAAGCCCGATGGTTGGCTCGTCAAGATACACAACCTTGGGCTTGTGCAAAAAACACAGCGCGAGATTGGCGCGCATTCGTTGCCCCAAACTTAACTGCCGCACGGCTTGCGACAAAAAGTCTTCCATATCAAGCATATCCACCAGCATATCGCGTTGCGCCCGAAACACTTTTTCCTCAATTTTGTACATCGTTTTAAACAAATCAAAAGTGTCGCGCACGGGCAAATCCCACAGCAATTGCGAACGCTGGCCAAACACAACGCCCATGCTTAGTGCATTTTTTGTGCGATTTTTGCACGGGTCGCGGTCGAAAACCCGCACTGTTCCGCAGGTTGGCGCAAGGATGCCCGTAAGCATTTTTATCGTTGTAGATTTCCCCGCGCCGTTTGAGCCGATATAGCCCACCATTTCGCCCGCGTCTATGGAAAAACTGATATCGTCCACGGCGCGTTTTTGCGTATATTTCGGGCAGAAAAACTCCGCAAACCAAGAACGGTTTTTATCGCGCTTGCGGATTTTATAATCCTTGCTTACATTTATTAATTCAATTTGCGGCAAGAAAATCACTCCTTATGTTCCCGCGCTTTCGTATCTGCGGCTTAGAATTCGCCAGCACAGTGCAGTTATCCCAACAATCAGAACCGCAACCACGGGTGACAGCCACATATTCACTTGCGGAAGCAAGCCGTCTTGCTTGCCCAGAAGAACTTGACTTGGATAAAATCCCACAAAACCAAATGGCAAAACAGTAGTAAAAATAATTTGCAAAACACGCGGATAAATCACCAACGGAAACTGTGCAAAATTTCGCCCGCTGTCAAAAAACACGCCAACGGGCGAACGCGAACGGGTGCGCAAAGATGGCATCTCGCAAATAAGCATCATACAAGCGGTAATAATTCCGCCGCAAACAATCATCACAACAAACCACAGCCACTGCCACGCCGCCCAAGAAATGCCAAGTTGTATCATGCTGAAAACCAAAGCCCCGACCGCCAACGTGATATGCGAAACATAACCGATATTAAAAGTTGTGGCAACCAAGTACAAAAACGGCGGAACGGGGCGCGTAAGAGCCTCGTCCATTGTGCCGTCCACCGCCATATGCCTGAACAATCGCGAAAGATTATACGCAAAAGACGACCCCACAGCATAGGTAAAAAGCCACACAGAATGCAAAAACATTACCTCCATGGGCAACCAGCCGCCAAGCGTTCCAAAGTTTAAAACGGTAAGCACAATAAGAAGCATTGTAATTCCGTTTGCAAGCCACTGCGAAACAATCCCGCCCAAATACGCGGCGGGGTATTCAATTTTCGCCTTAAACAAAAATTTTACAATCCGAAAAAATACGCGCACCGAATGCATTTTTACCCTCCCTGCACAACCAATTTATACTGCACACGCCGCCAAATAAGCCGCTCTGCGCAGAACAAAACGAAAATCCAAAAAAGCGCGGCGACAAAAGTTGCGTAAACATCTGCACCGCTTAGCCGCCCAAGATAAATCTCCATGGGCGCGAACATAACAAACCGAAACGGCAATACATCTGCAATCGCCCGCAACCAATCGGGATAAAACCACAACGGAAGCACCGTTCCGCCAAACAACTGCAAAATCGCACGCTGATACCACCGAACATACCAGTAATCCGTAAGCCAAAAAACGCTGTAACTAATTATCAAATCCACAAGAAAATAGACGGCACCGCCAAGCAATACCGCCAAAACAAACAAGCCAAAAGCCCCCGCACCAATCGGCGGAAGAATCCCGATTAAAACAGCCGCCGCAATAAAAATGGGTACACTCTTTGTAAGCGTTTCAATCACCGCAACAGAGTGCCGCTCCGCAAGCAACTGAAAGTGATACGAACACGGGCGCGTTATTTTCAGCGCGATATCGCCACTGCGATTGTCCTCGCCGATTACATCGCCAAAAGATGTCCCCATCCACACCATCACAAAATCGCCTACAACAAAAAATGTCATTGTTTCGGCAAGTGTAATATCGCCGGCATTTCCCGTGGCAAACAACGCAACCCACAACGCCCACCGCGCCCCAAGCATAAACAACGCCGACACAATCCCCGCAAAAATATTGGTGCGGTATGTGGCAAATTGCCGCATACTCTTGGATATTATCGCGCCATACAGTTTTATGTTTTGCGTCATACAGCACCTTCTGAAAGTATTTTTTTCACGGCGGAAATAAGTATATCTACCTCTTGCGTTGTTGTGTGATGACTAAGGCTAACGCGCCACGAGTTAAGCGCGTTTTTTTTATCGCCTGAAACGGCAAATACAGGGCGTGACGGCGCGTTGCCCGTGGAACAGGCAGACTTCACGGAAACGGCAATGCCGCGTTCGTTTAGGGCGGATTGGAACGCCGTGCCTTTTATATTCGGCGCGGAGATGTTCAAGATATACGGGCTACCATCGAACGGGCTGTTTATGCGCATTTCTTTTGGAAGCCCGTCCAGCAAATGTTTTCGCAAATCCGTTACGTATTGCAAATTTTTCTCCAAATTCGCAAGCGCGTTTTCCAGCGCGACAAAACACGCCGCCGCCATTGCGGGCGATGGCGTCCCGCCGCGATACAGCAAGCCGTTCGCCTCCGACCCGCCGTGAATGAGCGGTTCAAGTACCACGCCTTCGCGCTTCACAAGTACGCCAAAACCGCCAAGCCCATAAAATTTATGCGGGGAAAAACAGAATGTCGCCACGTTTTTCAGCGGCAACTGCAACTTCACCTTGCCGATTGCTTGCGCCGCGTCTACGTGCAAATGACAATGCGGGAACGCCGCCGATATTTCCGCTATTTCCGCCAGCGGCTGAACCGCGCCCAGTTCGCTGTCCACCGCGCTTACGCACAGCAAGACCGTATCATTTCGCAGGGCGCGTTGCAAATGTGTCAGGTCAATTTTCCCATTCGGCTGTATTTTAAGAAGCTCAATCTCGTACCCGTTCTCGCCAAGAAACGCCAGCGCACCACTCACAGACGGATGCTCCAAGCAAGTAGAAAGGATATGCCGCCCCGTATGCGCATACGCCCGCGCAATACCCTTCACCGCCAAATTGTTTGCCTCGCTCGCCCCCGAAGTGAAAATTATATCCTGCGGCGCGACATTAAAAAACGCGGAAATTCCCGCCGTGGCGCGTGACATTACATCACGCGCCGCACACCCGCTTTGGTGCGCCGCCAAGGGATTTCCCGCGCATTCGCGCTCTATTTTACAAAACTCCGCAAGCACAGCTTCGTCCGCTTGCGTGTGTGATGCATAATCAAAATTTATCACGGTTTCAACGCCTACGCATTGTGATACATACGCATTTTGTCAACAGCATCTTCGGCAATAAACACACTGCCGCGCTCAAGCAAATATTGATGGCTTAACATATTTGAAACGTGCTTTTGCCCGTATTCATACAAAACGGCTTCCAGTTCTGCCGTTGTTCGTGTATCCTCTGTTTCATTTTTGATTAGCAAAAAGAAGCGGTTATCCATTTTGTGTATCTGGCTTGTGCCTACAAAATGCTCAGGCAAGCGCACAGCGGCGGCGGCAAGAAAGTCCAAATTGTCGAAAGAGAAAATGCTGTAGCTGTCCTCGTTCGCTTGCTCCTCCTGCTTTACGGGGCGGCTTCTTTTATATCGGCACTCCTGCCGTGCGGCGGGGATAAGATTGTACTTTTTCTCGCCGTCTGCCGCGTTGTCAATCTTTGTTACTACAACAACAAGGCTATCCACGCCAACGCGCATAGCCTCAAACATTAGAGGGGTTTCACCCTCCACAAACTCTTGCTCATCTTGCACCAAAGTCATTATCTCGCGAAAAAGTTGCTGAGTTTTGTCGGACGCATAGGAGAGTTCGTTTATTTTAATGTCGCGCTCCTCCAAGTCATCCATCATAAGTACGAATTTTATCTGCGTGTCGGAAATTCTTTCGATGCGCATGACGCACCCCCCTTTGCGCAAGTATAAATAAAATGTCGCTTATTGTAAAGAGGTTATTCTTGGAGTTTCGCGCTACACAATTTGAAGTATCTTGTATTGCAACGCGCCTTGCGGTGCGTCCACTGTAACAGTGTCGCCGCATTTGTGCGAAAGCAACGCCATACCAAGGGGTGACTCGTTAGAAATTCTGCCGCCCATGGGGTCAGACTCCGTAGAGCCAACAATCGAATATTCAACCTCTTCGTTGTATTCCATATCCAAAACGCGCACCTTAGACCCTACCGAAACAGAGTCTTGGTCAAGGTCTTCTTCGTCGATAACCTCCGCGTTACGCAAAATCTTCTCAATCAAAGCAATGCGGGATTCAATCTCCGCTTGCTCGTCTTTGGCGGCGTCGTATTCCGCGTTTTCGGAAAGGTCGCCCTGCCCACGCGCATCTTTGATTTTTGCCGCAACATCTTTACGACGAACAACTTTCAGTTCGTGCAACTCTTCTTCAAGCTTTTTTAAGCCCTCGTATGTCAAAACAGTTTTTTTATCAGCCATCTGAAATTTCCCTCCAAAGTTAGATTACCTTTTAAACACAGACTATACCGCTTATCCAACGAAATGTCAAACGGAAATATTTTGAAAATTCTTTTCATATACATATCCAAAAAAGGTGCGTGAATTATCATGACAAAACCGACCCCCCTGCGCCGTGGCGACACCGTTGCGATAACCGCCGCAAGCGGCCCCGTGAACCCCGAAAAACTTTCCGCAGGAATAAAAATTTTAGAATCCATGGGGCTAACCGTCCACGTTACCGAAAGCTGCCGCACCGCCCACGAATACCTTGCCGCCCCCGACAACATCCGTCTCCGCGACCTCCATTCCGCTTTCGCAGACAAAAAAATAAAAGCCATTTTCATGGCTCGCGGCGGATACGGTTCTGCCCGTCTCCTGCCCCATCTAAACATCCCCCTCATCCGCGACAACCCAAAAATCTTCGCAGGCTACAGCGACACCACCGCCCTTCACACCGTCCTAAACCAATCCGCCAACCTAATCACCTACCACGCCCCCATGCCCGCCGCCGATTTGCCAACCGCGGACGAAACGACATTAAAATTTTTTGAACAAGCTTTATTTGAAAATCAAAACCTTGGGGGAGAACCTTTTTGTTCACAAAAAGGTTCTCCCCCAAACC
>WQSG01000036.1 GCA_009788055.1 Defluviitaleaceae bacterium
CCACCTCCGCCGCCACCACCACCTCCACCGCCCCCACCGCCGCCGCCACCACCTCCACCACCTCCACCGCCGCGCCCGTGCTACGATTTCTGCATGATGTACAAAAGAAGAAGACCATCACCATTTTGCGGTTCTTGCCCGTGCATGAAATAAAAATAGGGCTATTGAAAACATTAAAACCTTGGGGTAATGAAGTGAGCGGTTTACCGCGAACGGCACCTCCCCCAAACCCCACAAACTTTTTGAAAAAAGTTTGAACAAAAACTTTAAATTTTGACCAGCGATTAACAACGTCGCAATCAAAAATCGCCGCGTTTCACGCGGCGATTTTTAGTTAAAGTTTTGATGAAACTTTTTCAAAAGTTTCCGGGGTTTGGGGGAGGTGCCGTTCGCGGTAAACCGCTCACTTCATTGCCCCAAGGTTTTAAAATCTTACCTCTGCACCCTAGCCCCCGCGCCCTTCATTAGATTTTCAACTTCTTTGAGGGATGCCATGGTGGTATCGCCCGGGGTTGTCATGGCTAACGCGCCGTGGCAAACGCCGTAGTTTAGGGCGGTTTGGTAGTCTGCGCCTGAAATTAGCCCGTAGATTAAACCGGACGCGAAGGAATCGCCGCCGCCCACGCGGTCTTGAATTTCCAGCGCAGGGAATTGTGTGCCTTGATATATTTTTCCTTCCGCAAGACAAATTGCAGACCAGTCGTTTACCGTTGCGGTGTGAACTTCGCGCAGGGTTGTGGCGATTACTTTGAAGTTGGGGTACGCGGCGGCGGCAGAATTTACCATTGCCTTGTATCCGTCCAAATTAAGCGCGGAAAGATTTTCGCTGTTGCCCGCTATTTCAAGCCCCAAGCAAGCGGTGAAGTCTTCTTCGTTGCCAATCATGACGTCAACATATTTTGCGATTTCCTTGTTTACTTCTTGGGCTTTGGCTTTTCCGCCAATGTCTTTCCAAAGGGACGGGCGGTAATTTAGGTCGTAGCTTACGATAGTGCCGTGTTTTTTTGCGGCTTTTGCGGCATCAATTGCCACTTGGGCAGTGGTTTCCGAAAGCGCGGCAAAAATGCCGCCTGTGTGAAACCACCGCGCTCCCGCCGTGCCAAAGATATAGTCCCAATCTATGTCGCCCGGTTTTAAAGCGGCGGCGGCGGTGTTTGCTCTGTCCGAAATTCCGACTGCCCCGCGAACGCCAAAGCCACGTTCCGTAAAATTCAAACCGTTGCGGGCATTGCGCCCGATTCCGTCATATGGAAGCCATTTTACAAAACGTGTATCAACGCCGCCTTGCAGAATCAAATCTTCAATTAAGTAGCCGATATCATTGTCGGCAAAGGCTGTAATAATGGCGGTGTTAAGCTTAAAGCACTTGCGCAAACCACGCGCAACATTGTATTCGCCGCCGCCTTCCCATGCGCGGAAATTCCGCGCTGTGCGAATGCGTCCCTCACCGGGGTCTAAACGCAGCATTACTTCCCCCAGCGAAACTTGGTCGTACATACAGTTTTCTCTCGTTCTCACTGTAAGCATTATAAAATTACCCCCAATAAAATTAAGATTCCGGGTACAAAGGTGCTTGCTATTCCGTTCAAAATTAGAATATGGGGCGAAAATTTGTCGATGATTTTTATTTCAAAAAGCAAAGCCAAAAAGCTTTGCGCCCACAAAATTGCCCACATAAACCACAGATACACCATCACCCGCGGCGCACCGTGTTGCAACGCAAAAACCGCGTCCCCCGCAAAAACGAAAGACACGATTGCGGCAAACAACGCGTAAAGCCCAAACACTTTCCAGTTCTCGCTCTTAAAAAAGATATGCGCGGCGATAATAAAATAATTTAGCGAAAACATCCACATGATTGCCGAAAACCCAAACGTGACATTGCAGTCCGCTTGCGCAACTTGAAAAATCGCGTTTATTCCTATAACAATACCAATCAAAATGTTTGCAATCGCTCGCACCTTATTGTCAAAATTAACAAAGTAGCTTGCGCCGTTTAATGTTAGGGCAAGGCCTGCAAACATCAAATTGATTCCCAACATTGTAACACTTCCTAGATTATATTAATGTGGCACATTTTCATTGTGTTCAACGCTTCTTTGTGGCCTTGGGGCGTAACGCCCGCGCAACAATTTTCAATTACGCTTATTTCGATATCGGGCAGATAATTTTTTAGCATGATGGCGTTGGAAATCACGCAAACATCTGTGCAAACCCCGATAATGTCTATTTCGGAAATTCTTGCGCATTCTTCGTGAAGCCGCCTGATGCAATCCACAAGCATGGTAGAGCCGAAAACGGATTTCTCAAAAATATTCCCCACAGACTCTGCCGCTATGATTGCGGTTTTATTTTCCTTCCACGCATTCAAAACGCTTTCGTTAATTTGCCAGCCGTCCGTGCCTTTTATACAGTGCTTCACGGGCAGTTTTTTGCCCTCGGGTGTTTCCAAGTAATTTTCGCCGTGGGTGTCCTTCGTAAATAAAATAAGCTCTCTCGTGGATTCTTCAATGCGCTTCACCACATTGGGCAAAATTGCAACCGCTTCTTTTGTACCCAGCGCACCGTCAATAAAATCTTTTTGCATATCAATAACGATAAGAATTTTCAAGGATATCCCTCCATTCACATATACTCTTTTAAGGCAGTATATGTAAACATTATTTGGTTGTCAAATTGTGTTTTTTGTATTAGAATTGTCGGGAACGGGGGAAATGATATGCGGAATTTGCTTGCGTTTATTTTTGCAACATTTGCTTTTGTTTTTTTCGTAGGAACTATTTTTTCCATTTCCACCGAAACATACGATTTCTATATCGCGAGGGAAGACGACTCGCGTATACTTATACGAACACCGCAACGCCCATACACTCCCGAACCCGTAGCACAACCCCTTAACGGTTGGCACGGGGTTTTTGACGTGCCCGCGATTTTTACATCGGAACAGCTTGCGGAAATGATAATCCACGCGCCGCATTATACTCATACACGCCCTTCAATTCCCCACCCGCACCGCCAAATGACAGACCTTGAACGTACACTGTGGATTGCCGATTACAACACAATGGGCGGTATAAACGCACAAGAATTTGAACTGTACAAAATTGTAAACGAAATACGCGCAGAATACGGCTTGCCGCCATTTATCCTTTGCCCGCGATTATCGAAGGCGTCCCGCTTATTCAGCTATCTGCAAGTGCGCGAACACTCCACCGGCCACACAGACCCCTACTACGACGACATGATAACACGCGCCCTTTTCTTCGGCGCGGTAGGTTCGCTTTACATGGAAAACGCAAATTCGCAACGCTGGTACGTTTTGCCCAGCGGTATAATCGAATACATCCATCTCACACCGTACGGATTGGTAGAAGTCTGGATGTCTTCCGACGACCACCGCGACCACATTCTAACCACCGAAACAACTCACGCCGGCTTCGGCGTAGACAGCGGCAACAACCGCGTAGTTCCAACGATGAAAACTATGATGCCACGGGAATAATTTTTTAACGATAAAACCGTGGGGCTCTGCCCCACACCCCGGAAACTTTTGAAAAAGTTTCATCAAAACTTTAATTAAAAATCGCGCGTACGCGCGATTTTAGGAATACGACATGGCTAATCGCTAGTCCATGTTAAAGTTTTTTGTCGAACTTTTTTTCAAAAAAGTTCGCAGGGTTCGGGACGGAGTCCCGAGAACTTAAAGGAGGATATAAAAATGAAAAAACGTGTTTTGGCAGTGATTTTGGCGGCGGTTATGATTATTGGGCTGTTGCCTGTGGGGCTAACGGCGTATGACCGGGAGTTGCTTATTTTCGAGGAAAGCGACGAGGAGTTGTTGCTGTATTGCGTAGAGCCGTTTAATACGGTTTCGCGTACGATTACGCTAAACGCAGATGTTGAACGGGTCTCTAACGACGGGGTCGTTTCGGGACGGATAAACGGTTTCGACTTTGAGGCATGGACGGACGCAAGGGGCGTCGGGCCCGGTTCTGTTATGACGATATATACAGACGGCTCTTTTTCCAGCGCGTGGTCGGAAACGTATAACACGTTGTTTCGTACAGGGCGGCGGTTTCCGGGGCGCGGCACACGGATTGGCGATATAGGTGCGATTTCGTTGAGATATGAGGTTACGAATTTCAATTCCAACAGGGGCGCGACGTATCTGTGCGTTTACGGCTGGACACGCGAAACTGCAACATACGCGCAAATCGAATGGTACATTGTAGATAACTGGCGCAACTGGATAAATGCGGGCGCAAACCCGCCCGGTTCGGTTGACGCACGTTACACGCACCACGGCACAGTAACCGCAAACGGCCATGTTTACGATATTATCACGGGTTGGCGGGTAAACCAGCCTTCGTTGATTGGCAATGTAACATTTTTGCAAATTTTCAGCGTTCGCAGGGGCAGCCAGCTTACGGGCGCGGCGGCGGGTAATAACCTAAGTGGCACGATTGATATGTCTGCGCACTTTGCGGCGTGGAATTCTATCGGGTTGCTAACCCACGAGCCGACAAATACAAGGGCAAGATGGCATGACGATTTGCTTCTGTATGAAATTTCATTTACTGTGGAAGGTTTCGGCGGGGTAAACGGCAGCAGTGGTACGGGAAATGTTACCGCACTTTGTATCACATACGGCACAAACCGCGTGTGTACGGGCGGCTCGGCAGGGTGTTCCCATTGTACGGGAATTGCAACGTCGTCCTATGGCAATGTGATTACCGCAACAGGCGTTTCGCCCGCGTGGGGCTGGCTTAACTTGGCTATTTCGGAAGGCAATGCCTTGCCGCGCATAAACACATTCACGGGCGCGGCAGAGGGCAGACTTTTGCGCGCAAGAACAGATGCGGGGGCTACAACTTGGCTGTACTCCGACGGCAACATTCGGTTGCGCAATGTAATTGACGGCGGCAACGCCAGCGTTATGAACCAAGGTGTTTGGTTTAACCCCGCCATTATTCCCGCAGGGCATGAAATGGTTGTTACGGGGCGGGCGCGGCTTAATACAGCGGCGACAGGTGCGGAAATTTCGATTAATCACGGTGGCGGCGGAACGGCGGGATATGCGTCTTTTGCCGTGGCGGGTACGGCGTGGAGCAATTTTACAATGACGGTTCCCGCCGCATGGCTTAATCTTGTTCGCGTGCCGCAGGGTGATACGGGCATAAGGCTTCAGGCAAACACAGCGGCGGCAAATGCCGTGGTTACAACGGAAATTACAAACATAACCGTGCGGCCAAGCACCGTGCCAACTTCAATTCCCGTTGCAACTTGGGCAGATGCTTTGGCGTTGCCATACCTTGCGCCGCGCAGTGCGACCGTAACGGCGGGCGAAAACGGTTTGGAAATATCGGGGCGAGGCACGGACGAGCATGACCATAATAACGGGCTGTTCGTGGATATCGCGGGCTTGCGAGCCTTGGTTGACGGTTCGCCAACCATCGTGATTACGGGAACGGCGGCGGGAACAACGGCAGGGCGTTTCGATATGCAGGGCGCGGGGGTTAGCGGAAGTGTAACCGCCGCAAACCGCGAGTTTACAATAACCGTCCCGAGTACTGCCACGATTGGCGCACCGTGGCCGGGCGCGACAGGTTATCCGTTTTTGGGAACTTCTGCCGAATTGGCAAATGTAAACTTTACCGTAACGGGCATAACAATCGGCGGAACGCCCCTTGTGGCGGCAACCGCGCCTCCCCCTCCACCGCCGCCGCCAACCCCTTGGACGGCTGTATGGGAATCGCCGTATTTTTCCGCAAGGAGCGCGACCGTTACGCCTGTGTTAAACGGGCTTGAAGTAACATCTCGCGGCACGGGCGAACACGACCACAACAACGGATTAGTAATTGATATCGCGGGCTTGCGTGCAATTTACGGCGGCGCGCCCGATATTGTGATAACAGGCAACGCAATAGGTGCGTCAACGGGTAGCATGGTAATGCAGGGTGTTGGCGTGGGCGGCGATTTAAGCGCGGGCGCGTTCACCGTAACCATCCCCGGCACAGCCCCATTAGACCCGCCAGACTGGGGCGGTGTGCCGCATCCGTTTTTGGGAACATCCCCTTCACAGCATTTCGACTATATCGTCACGGGCATAACCGTTGCAGGCGTTTCCATTTTCGATTTGCTTGCGGGCAATTTCACCCCCGCACCAACGGGGCAGACCCTTGCGCAAGCGCAAACCGCGGCGCAAGGTGCAATAGCCGCGCTTACCGTTTCAAACTCCACGACGGCGGCAGAAATTTTTGCGGCGGCAACGGGTGCGCTAACGGGTTCTACACCGCCAATCACGGCGGCGTGGCAAGTTCCGTTTAATCTTACGCCTGCGACAACAGCCGCAAGCGGCACGATTTCAGGCACAATTCGTCTGACGCAAGGCACAAACTTCCTTGATGTAACCGTGAACCGCATAATTGCACAGCTTGAAGACACAACGCCGCCGCCCTTCCCGACTCCCGCAAATTTAACACTGCCGCAAAACCACACGGCAATTTGGCCATATGCGGCGGGTGATAATTTCACATCTTTGTCGTGGTGGGGCGTTGGAAGCACAGCAACGGATATGCAGGGCGAAATGATTTCCGTATACGGCAACCCTGAAGCCGCTTGGCGCACAGGCATAGACGTTGTAATCCGATACATGGCATTGCAAGAAAATGACACGGTGCAAATTGCCGTTGCCGTACCGACGGACGGCGTAACAACAGGCATTGAAATAGCGCAAAACGTAGGCGAGCCGTGGACGCCGGAAACACCCGACGTCGAAATTTGGGTATCCATGCCGGGCGGCGCAAACGTTGCGGTGCAACCGGGCGGCACTCACATTTTTACCGTGATAGTGCCAAGTGGGTTCGACCCTGCGAGCGGGGTTCTGCGCATACGGCGCGATTCTGCTGCGGGGCTTGGCATGGATTTTTATATAACGGGAATGCTGGCGTCACGCCCGCCCGTTGCTCCGCCGCCGCCACCCCCACCGCCGCCGCCCGCACCTCCCGCGTTTTCGCAAACGGCAGGGTTTTTCCGCGACCCGTTTAATTTGTCCCTTACGGCGGAAACAGGCGCGACAATCCGATTTACCACGGACGGTAGCATCCCCACGCGCAACTCGCAGTCATTCACCGCGCCGATTTTCATATACTCCCCCGAACCCACGGAGGCAAACAACCCCATGTCCATGACGGCAATCACGCACGTACCGTGGAACGTGTACCCGCAAAACCGTCACACGCCTTTCACGCCGAATTTGTACTACAATGCAATGGTAATTCGTGCGCGTACTTTTGACGAAAGCACGCCGTATTGCCAAGGGTCGGAAGTTATAACGCATTCATTTTTTGTAGACAGATACGTTGCGGGCTACGGAACACGCCGCTTTGGTGACGCGCAAGTGGTATCAATCACGGTAGAGCCCGAACATTTTGCGCACCCACGCTACGGTTTTTACCGCAACTGGGACAGAAATAACGACTGGCCATACCTTGACGGAATGCGCCAACTTGTAAACGTGGAAATGTTCTACCCCGGCGGCGAATTCATGTTTTCGCAAGGGGCAATGGCTTGGGTTTCGGGGCAGTCATCCCGCGAGCGGCCGAAAAAGTCCATGCGGTTCAACTTCAACCAAGGCGGCGGCAGTGACGTAACAAATATGCCCGGTCTTATTCCAAACACCATGCGCAATTTTGAAGACCCAACCACCCCCGTAGACAGGTTCCGTCATTTTACTGCCCGCCAGTCTGACCCGTACAGCTCTACAATTCGCGACTCCCTTGTGAATCTGATTGCAGAGCCGCTTCGTCCCACAATTCAAAACGCAACCTACGGCGCGATTTTTGTAAACGGCGAATTTTGGGGAATGTCCTGCTTGCGCACGCACCGCAATCACAGTTTGTTTGCGGCGCACTTCGGCATTCCGCGTGGGCTTATCGAAATGAATACAGACTTTGACGGCCAGCACTGGGGCAACGCTTACGAAATTGCCCGCCTTCTTCGCACGTATGGGTTTGCGGGTTTCCAAGACTACGTTTGCCTTGACGATTTGATTGACTACATTATAATCGGCTACCATTTTTCCAACTGGGACTGGATTACAAACAACTTTGAATTTTGGCGAACCACAGAAATAATCCCCGGCGTTTTTGGCGGGGACGGCAGATGGCGTTTTGTGGTACAAGATTTTGATATCACAATGGGGCGCGGAGATTTCCGCCACACCCAAGGCGGCCCGTTGGGAAGCATTACCCACGCCACAAATATGCTTACGGACTTTACCACTTTCGACTACAATTCCGATTGGCGCAGGCAACAATGGGCGATAGATTTCATCAACGGACTGTTTGCGCAAGACGAGTTTGTTCACACATTTGCGGCACGGTATTCCACGTACACGGGTACGGTTTTCCACCCCGCCCGCCAAAACGCGATTATCGACAGCATGGTTGCGGAACGTGCGCCTTATGTTCCGCGTGACTATTACCGTTGGCGCGGGAGTGTTTCCGGGGTAGATTGGTGGAATACTTCCGTAAACCAGTTACGCACATTCTTGAATAACCGCGCACCGCTATCCCTGCAACACATCAGCGAGCATATGGGAATTACCACCTCCCGCGCACTTATCACTTGGCGCACAGACAGCACAATGGGTTTCTTTGATATAAACGGAGCGCAAATCCGTCCCAATTTATTTGAACGCTTTGGCGAACACGGTTTCTCCGCTTGCGAATTTACCGCGCAGTATATTTTGGGCTTGCCGATTACCGTCACCGCCGTGCCGCTTCCGGGCTACTTCTTTACGGGCTTCACCATCCCGCCCGGCTTGCCATACGAAGTTTTGGCGCATAATAAAATCCGAATCACCCCCGGCGGTCTCGCGCCTTTGGACGTGGTTGCGAATTTCAGCCCGCCTGTTATTCACCCGCCGTATGTACTGATTAACCAGCTGTACGCGGGCGGCGACACGGGCAACAACGCCGTTTCCCATAGCTTTGTGGAACTCTTTAACCCAACCGACTACCCCATTTATTTGGGCAATTACTCTCTGCAAATTCAAAGCCCGCCCGACCTTGGCAGTAACACAACCGTTCCGCCGCAACAGGTTGAATGGGACGTTGTACCGCTGGAAGGTTACATCTACGCGGATTCTTCCTTCCTGATTGTAAGCACCTACGGCACAAGCACTTTGGCAAACCATCGCGTAATCCAAAATTGGGATATGGAAACGGGATACAATTTCGCAAACCGCGGCATTTCTGTCGCGCTGGTGGAAGGTAACGAGCCGTTGCCGATTTTATTGGCAAACCACGACAGGCTGGTAGACCTTGTGGGCGCGTTAAACACCGCTCCGCCGAGAGACAGGGTTGATAATTACTTCACCGCGCCAACACGCGTCTCCCGCTCCCAAGGTGCGCGGCGAATTAATCCGCACCAAAACGTCCGCAACAACGCGGAAGAATTTATCCCAATCCGTTACGCAGAAATTTCCGACGCCGACTGGCGGCACTATCGTCCGCGCTACAGCGGCGACGGCCCGCGCCACGCCGAGCGAATTTGCACCATATGCATTGGTCCTTGCCGCCTTGGCGACGTAAATGGAGACGGCCGCTTCACCTCCCTTGACGCCACATGGCTTGCCCGACGCATAATAAACCCCGCTTTCCCCATATGCACCTACGCCGCAAATTTCTTCGGCAACGGCGAAATAACAAGCCAAAGCGTTGTACTCCTCGCCCGCTGGCTTGTAGGCCACAACGTAGAGTTAGACCAACGCAATCAAAGTTAAGACTAAGACCTCGGGGCTCTGCCCCGAACCCCGCAAGCCTTTAAAAAGGCTTGACCCAAACTTTAACTTAAAAATCGCCGCGAAAAAATTTCGCGGCGATTTTTGTGTTACGTTGGATAGCTTATCGCTAGTCCAAATTTAAAGTTTTTGTTCAAACTTTTTTCAAAAAGTTTGCGGGGTTCGGGGCAGCGCCCCGAGAACTTTCCTTTCAATTTACAACAACCGCCGTACTCCAATTAAATCGTTTGAGTCGCAGTTGAGCAAGACGGAAACGGAGCGGCCGAAGATGTCGGTGGCGATGAATGTTAGTATTCTGCCGGAGGTGTTTACGCCTGTCACCATGTTTGTGCCGTCTTGGAATACTTGTGTGGTGTTGCCGAAGGAGACGCTTTCTAGGGTGACGCTGACAATTTCTGTTTGGCGGAAGAATTTGTGTGCGGCGTCCGTTACCGTTTGTTCGTGTTGGTGCGTGACTTGCGGAAGGGATAGGTCGCGGTTTGCAAATTCGTCAACGGTGAGAAAATGCTGTTGCATATTTGCGAAATTTGAAACCGTAAGCCCCATGCCGGAAAAAGCGTCGATGATGAATGAAAAAGTGATTTCGCCGTTTAGCAATACCACGCCAAGCCAATGCATGATTGCTCTGTCGTAGTATTCGGTTAGCAACAATTCGACGATGCTTCCGTCAATTGTTTCGCCGAAAACTTCCCAAATATATTGCGCACCCGCAAAAGCGGCATCCGTTTCGGAAATAGCGAGCTTTGCAAATTCGGAAACGGTCGGAACGTCATGGAGTTTTATGGTTATTTCGGGCGGGGTAATGGGTTGCGAAAACTCGCCCGCAAGAACAGGCGGCTCGGAAACTTCGGCATCGCTTTCCACATACGAATTTGCCGTTGCGAAAACAAAATTGTTTGCGCCCAAGAAAAAGCCGCTGAATAACAGGATTGCCGAAACAGATATAACTGCGGCTTGCAAAATGGATTTGACGTGCATGGCTATCCCCCCTAGCGATTTGTTTGCGGGCGTGAAGTCCCGGTTTGCATTCTTGCGTCCCAATCGAAGGTTGCCAAGAATGCCTGCGTTTCTTCGCGGGTTAGGCGAGTACCTTCCATGTATACGATATCTTCGCCCGTAAACCAGCAACGGCGTATTGACATACCACTGCCGCCGCTTGTATTCGGCCTTGCCATATTGCCGCGAATGTATAATTCTGCCTGATAGGCGCGGCCTTCTGCCGTGCGCCGCCAGCCGCGACAATTTGTGGGAATGCCGCCTGTGCCGTTGCAATAGGGGCAAATTGCTACATCGCAAGGGTTGTGCGGGCCGTACACCGTGTTTTGAAATGCGCTTGGAATCAGGTCGGCGGGCGGCATTTCATTTACCACGCTTGTGGGCGGCGCGGGGTTTTCTTGCGGCGGAAGCAAGCTTGCGGATTGCGAGAAAAGCCCTGCATTTATGAAATTGGAAAACGGCGAAGGTGCAACGTTTTCGGGTTGCGCGGCGGCAAGTTCCTGCCGCTGTGCAAGAAACGGAACGGGCGTGGTTATGGTGAACAGCCGTTCAAGTTCTTGCCCGATGCTGATGTACGCGATAGTTTCATCCGCATAGGTTACGCGGAATTGCAAGAGAGTTTCCCTGTAACTCACCATGCGGGACGCCGTATCGAAATTGGAAACCCGTCTTGTCGCGCTGATAAATTCGGCAGAAAGAACCGCCGAACCCGAATGATGGATTTCTGCAAAACCCGTTGCAATTGCCGCATACTTTGCGATATTCGCGGGAGCGGTTGCGGCGGGCATAAGAAATTCGTTTGCCGATACGCTTTTTTCGGGCAGTTCCAAATAAAGCCTGCGCATATCCGAAACGCTTAACGGCCGCCCCGTGTTCGCGTCAATGCTGAAATCGAATTGCGCAACAGGGTTTTCCGTCTCTTCTATCACTGCCGCGAAGCCCGTAAATCTGCCGCTTGATTTGTCCAGCTGCATATGTGTTACGCCTACTTCTTCCCCAAACAGGTCTGCAATGTACTGCGCTCCCGTCTCCATTGCGTCCAATGTCGTAACTTCGCTTGTAACTTGCGCGAACCAATTTGGAAAATGCCCGGGCGGCGCGTCAATCGCATATGCGGTAAATCCGCTAAGTGCCGCCCCCATCATGCTTGCCGCCAAAACAGCGGCAGTTAATACCTTCTTAATTTTCATCCTCTTTCTTCCTCTCAATTTTTTGCGAGTCTCACAAAAAGATAATACACCGCACTTTTTATAAAATCATGGGCAAGTTGTTAGCAAGTTGTAAAAGTTAAAATTTGGGTCAAGCCTTTTTAAAGGCTTGTGGGGGTTCGGGGGCAACGCCCCCGAGGTTTAAAAAGTTACAGAAACCGTTGTACCTTTTCCAATCGCGGATTCAATTTGCAGTTCGGCGTTGTGAAGGTCTGCGATTTGCTTGCAGAGGGCAAGCCCCAACCCCGCGCCGCCGTCTTTTGCGGAACGCGCCTTGTCTACACGATAGAACGCTTCGGTGACTTTTTCTAAGCTTTCGGGCGGAATGCCGCACCCGTTATCGGAAACGGAAATTGTAACGGAATTTGCGTCTGCCTGCGCACTAAGCCTGATTTGGCCGTTTTCACTATCGCAAGCGCGTATTGAATTCATGCACAGGTTTAGAAGAAGGCTTTTAATTAGCCCCTCATGTCCGTTTAGCACAACATTGTTTGAATTGCATCTGAACATATTTTTTTCGCGGGAGTCGCTTAAAGTTTGGGTAACGTCCTCAAAGAGGTGCTGAATATTTATTTCGCTTTTTTCGGGCGTGTACTCGCGAAGGGTTGCCAGTTGCATAAGAAGTTCCGCAATGTCGTTCATATACCGCGCACGTTCGGCTATGCGGCCTGTCAGGCGGATGGTTTTTTCTTCGTCGCATACAGCTTTTTGTATGTATTCCGCGTAGCCCAAAATAGCGGTAAGCGGCGTCCGCATTTCGTGCGCCAGATTATCCGCAAAGCGTTGCTTGCGCTCTGTTTCTTCTTTTAGTTCCTGTATGTGCTTTTCTATTTCGTTTGCCATTTGGTTAAAATCATCGGCTACCGCTTTTATTTCGCCCGTGCCGATTATATTAATGCGTTCGGTGTACCGCCCGTTTGCGATATTCCGCGACGCTTTTGAAACCACGCCCAGCGGTTCAAATATTTTCGCCAAAATAAAATACAACACCACGGCGGTTACGGCAGAAAACAAAACGCAGATAAACAGCAAAACATTTTGCACTCTGCGAATGTCACTCATATGCTGTGCAAAATCGAAATAGTACGTGAGCGTGTAGTGTTCAAAAGGCGCGGCAAGGGGCGCGGAAATTCTTATGAAATATTCGGGCGAATTACGCACGAAAGAAACCGCATAAACAGGGCTTGCGTCCCACGCCTCGTGCAGATTTATAAGAATGCCGCTTCTTTCCAAATTGCGGGCGTGAACATTAAACAGGATGTCAATTTCCGCCGCAAGATTTTCGGGCAAATTATGCCCGCGCAATGCCAGCACAGAAATATCCGCAACCAGCGTGCGCGAAATTGTTTGAAATTCCCGCAAGCATTTTTGTTTGTACATATCCAATTGTGCATTCGACATATACGCCGAAATGATTGTAAAACACAAAAATAATACCGCCAAAAAAAGTATATACGTTGCGATATATGCCCGAAGTTTCACGCCGTTACCTCCAAGCGGTACCCGAATTTGTACACCGTTTTTATACGGTTTTCCCAGCCCAGCTTGCTTTTTAGTTTGGAAATATGATAATCCACCGTGCGTGTTTCACCCTCGAAATCATAGCCCCACGCCATAGACAGCAATTTTTCCCGCGACATTGCAATATTTTTATGCGCGATTAAAACCTCCAGCAGTTCAAATTCCTTTGGCGTAAGGCATGGGTCGCCGCCGTCTTTTTTCACAGAACGCTCTGTTAAATTCACCGTCACGCCGTCCAAAATAAACACATCACCGCTTTTTTGCGTTCTGCGCAAAACGGCATCCACTCGCGCTATCATCTCCAGCATTTCAAACGGCTTTACAATATAGTCATCCGCACCCGCCGACAGACCCGCAATCTTATTCTGCAACCCATCCTTCGCCGTAATAAAAATCACAGGCACGCCCGATATTCTCTCCATAATTTCAAAACCGTCCAGCCCCGGCAACATTATGTCCAGCAAAACAAGATCCGGCGCACTTTCCTCAATCGCTTTCAGCGCGTCATTTCCATCATAAACCCTTGTACACACATGACCCATCAACTGCAAATTCATCGCAATCAACTCGTTTATATCCGCGTCGTCTTCAACTATCAAAATTTTCGACGGCATTTTTTTTCCTCCTATACGCTTAAGTTCTCGGGGCTTTGCCCCGAACCCCACAAACTTTTTGAAAAAAGTTTGAACAAAAACTTTAAATTGTGACTAGCGATAAACCATGTCGTAATCCCAAAACCGCGTGAATGCGCGGTTTTGAGTTAGGGGTCAAGGGGACTTGTCCCCTTGCGGGGGGATTGGGGGCGGAGCCCCCAAGGTCTTATTGTAAATTATTACGAGCGTGTTCGATTGCGGCGTAGAATTGTGAAAGGGCTTGCGGTGTCGCCCAGAAATCGCCGCGTGGGATGTCTTCGCCTGTTTGGGACGGGCGCGTGTTTGCGTGTAGGTCTTGGGCGCGGGAGATTAGGTTTTGCAGGTTGGTGCGCATTTGCGTGGCGGTGGCGTTTTGGTTTATCCATGAGTATTCTGCGCGCACGTTTTGTACATCGCGTAACAGGGTGACTACGAACAGGTAAGCGTCTTGCCCGCCCGTGCAAATGAAGTTTGGTGTGCCGTCTTGCGCCAGCGAATGAACGGTTGCGCCGTGTTGCCCAAGGGTTCTGTTGGTGCGGGAACTTACCGCGCCGAGCGCGTCGTTCGGCACAACGAGGTAGTAAAATGTTTGCCCCGAATTATCATGTATTCTGATATTTATCATGTGATTTGCGGCAGAGTTGCCGGGCAACAAATAAAACCGCTCGTGGCTTGCGCCTGCGGGGCTTGTGCCGTCAAAGCCGCGCAAATTAATTGTGCCGCCGCTTGCCAACGCGGGAAAAGCCGTTCGCCCCGTTAGCGTGAACGCGCCATCGGATGTACTGTCGAAATATAACCGCGTGTTTGTTCCCAAGTTGGGGCGTATTCCCCAAAGGCGGTGTGCCGCGTAGGGACTGTTTATGAACGGCACAACATGAAAGCCGTCAACGCTTCCGCCGTCTGCGGCAAAGTCTTCCATAAAAATCGAGTAGAGAAGACCAAACCCCCGCTCGCCGCGTTCGCCCATCGTCAACCCCGCCGCATAATGCATATCGCCAACGTGCGCCATCATGTTTTGCGACTGCGTTCTGCGATGGTTCGCCATAAATTCATTTCCGTTCCGCGCAGGCGGAAAATTTGTGCGCAGAAAACTGTAAATTGCGCGGGTGTATCCCTCCACCGTTCTGTGCATAAGTTTCGCGTACAGTCCCGACATCCCGTAATTTTTGAAGCTGTTGTTAAAGTGAATAAAATCCCCAAAACGTCCGTCACCGGGGTAATAATCATTTTCTGCCGCGCTGAAATTCGAGCCTACCGAAATGGTTTCGCTGCCCGGGTTTGCGTACAGAAAGCCCGCAAGTTCGCTTAAAGCTTCATCGAACCACAAAAACTGCCCCGCCGTAACCGCCGAATTTTCAACCGCCATATACACGCCAAAGTACATATAAAATAACAGATGCTGAAATTCGTGCGCAAACAAATTATTAAGAACATCCCTGTCATTGATAAGCGAACTGCCCACGTGAATAAGCGGAATAGGCGCGTTTCCGCCGCTTGTGCCGAAATCCCCCGAACTGAAAAAACCGCCGCTTGTGTGATTATGCAGAAGAACATTAACGCGCCCGTCGCGGTGAGTGTCTCCCACAACGGGCATAGACGCACCAAACGGCGTGTACACCCGCACCCCCGCAAACGGCGCGAAGCTTTGTTCCATGCGACGCACAATTAAATCGAAATGCTCCACCATCGGCGCGTCCACCCGCGCCGCCGTCGTCGCACTTATCGTCCAAACATTAACCCGCTCGCCCTGCCTTGTAAGCGTTGCCGTTCCGCTTGCGTGCCTAAATGTCCGACTGTCGCCCTGTCTGTACGGCGTAAACTCCGCAAGCGGTACAACATACCCCTCGTCGTCCGCGACCGCCAACTCCAAATGCTTTGGCGGCGTATGTATAATCCCGCTTCGGTCAATAAAAATCTGCGGCGTGTATTCCCCCATTGGCACAACACCCGCACTAAAAACCTCTCTGCGAAGTGCCGCACGCGTCTCTTCAAATTCCCGCCCATAAACATTTACGCCAAACGCAAAAAAAATTATTGCAAACAATAACAATTTCATTTTTATCATTCCTTTTTTAAGTTCTCGGGGACAATGAAGTGAGCAGTTCACTGCGAACGGCACCTCTCCCCGAACCCCTACGAACTTTTTTGAAAAAAAGTTCGACAAAAAACTTTAACATGGACTAGCGATAAGCCATATTGCAACTCCAAAACCGCGCGTATGCGCGGTTTTGAGTTAGGGGTCAAGGGGACTTGTCCCCTTGTGGGGGTTCGGGGGCAATGCCCCCGAGAACTTTATTTTAGCTTCTATTCTGCCACCACTCCACCACACGGAAACGTACTGTGAGTTCGGGAGAAGCGGACTCTTGGTGCATTAGGAGAAGGAAAGTTTCTTCGGATATGGTTTCGGAAAGAAGGGCTTGGCCTGCGTCTGTTGTGGTCATGTCAACGTAGCAAAGAGGGGGGAACATGAGACACCACCAGTTTTGTCCGACGCCGTCACCGATTATAATTTGCACCGCCTCGTAGTAACCGGGTGGAAAAGCGATGTTGCCGTAAAATTGTGTGGGGAAGAAAACGGTTGCCATTTCTGCCGTAACTTCGTGGCCGAAACCTACGCGGCTAACGGTCTCTTGTGCGTGTTCGCGCATAGCGGGCAGGACTTCTTCAAGGCGGGAGCGTGTCGTGCTTATATCCGCGTTTGCGGAAAGCGAGTGTGCAAAGTTTGCCAAAATCTCCGTGCGCACATATTCTTTTAATTCCTGTTCTTCGGGCGAATCGCTGTGCGCCACTACGTGAAAACGAATCACGTTTTCCGCAATCTCGCGTTGCACCGCCGCAGAATACACATACGTACTTGCCGCAACCCCCATTGCAAAAAATATTCCAATCGCAAGTGATACCAGCAAAATCCGTCTTTCTTTCCGTAACAAATCTACCATTTTGAATCCCTCCAAGTTTTCATTTTCAGGATTCTTGCCTGTAATCGTGAATGTTAAACATTTTTTTTATGATGCAAGCTATTATTCTGCAACGGCGAATATGTGCGGGATGTTTCTGTTAAGCTTCTTTGCGAGGATGGTGATAATCAATTCTTCAAGTGCGGACAAACTTGCTATCGCGCATAAAATGAGTGCAGTAAGATAAAATCCAAAAAGTTGATGAAAAACAGGAAAAGTGACCAGTGCAATTCCTGTTATTTTATTGGTATGTGTGTGTAGGAGCGAGAATGTATGATATTTCACAAATCCAACAGATAGTGAAACCAAACGGGTCAATGCGATTATTGCTATCCAATACGGCATCCAATTTTCCCACTCAAACAATGGAATCAAGATGAAAAGTAAAACAGCTGCAAAAATAAAATCTGCAACACTATCCAAAATTTCGCCGTGACTGCTTGTTGTATTTGTTTTTCTTGCAATATACCCGTCCAACAAATCACTCATACAGCACAGAAAGTATACGACAAAAAACAAAGAAGACAACGGCTCCGTCAACAGCAAGATTAATGCCCCTATTATCCGTCCCATCGTTACCAGTGAAGCTAAATGAATCATTTGAATCTCCACATTCAGAAAATTATTTTTTACAGTTGTGGGCAAGTAGGCAGACAGAAGGGCGCGGATGGGTTTGCCGCCCATGGCAGGGACAACACGTACCATGTAGCTTGATGCGGTGGGTTCTTTTTAAGGCGTTTTCTTTGCCGACAACCCACCGTAGCAAGCGCGCATGACGCCAAAGTGGGTGCAACAGCCCCAAACACCCCGCACGGCAAACCCATCCGCGCCCGTTGTGTCTCACTTCATCCCATCCGCTTGCATTTTCATTTCGCGGGCGGCTTGAAGGGTTGCGTCTGTGATTTGCGCGCCGCCTGTTAGGCGGGCAAGTTCGTTTATTGCGTCATCGTGGGAGAGGGGGGAGACGGTTGTGACGGTTCGTGCTTCTTCGCCTTGGTGTACGGATTTTTGTATGAGGAAGTGAGTGTCTGCCATGGCGGCTATTTGGGGCAGGTGAGTGATACATAAAATTTGACGTGTGCGGGAAACGGTAAGGAGTTTTTCCGCAACTTGTTGTGCAGTGCGGCCGGAAATTCCCGTGTCAACTTCGTCAAAGATTACGGTGGAAATTTTGTCGGTTAGAATGGTTTTTATGGCAAGCATAATGCGCGACATTTCGCCGCCTGAAGCTATGCGGCGCAAGGGTTTTGCGGGTTCGCCCGGATTTGGCAAAAACATAAATTCAATCTCATCGTTGCCGTCGGGGGTGAAAGAGGTTTTTTTGGAAATTTCCATGAAAAATTCCGCGTTTTGCATTCCAAGTTCGCGCAGAATTTCTGTGATTTGTGCGGAAATTTCTTGTGCGCGGCTTGTGCGTAACGCGTTCATTTTGCCGCAGACAGATGTAATTTCCTTGGTAAGTTCCTTGCGTTTTGCGGTAACGCGGGCAATTTCTGCCTCGCTGTTTTCCACTCCGTCAAGGTTTTTGGTTAGTTCTTCCTGTTTTTTTAGGATGGTTTCTACCGTGCCGCCGTACTTTTTTTTCAGGCGGTAAATGGTGTCCAGGCGGGTTTCGGCTTTGTCCAGCTCTTGGGGGTCTGCGTCCAGTTCGTCCATGTAATCGCGGAAGTCGCGAGTGATTTCGGCAAGTTGCGTGTGGATGTCAACCAGCGCGCTGTGCAGATTTTCGCGGTCGGGGTCAAGCTTGGCGATTTCTGCCGAAAGCGCGGCGGCTTTTGCGGTTTGGTCTACGGCAGAAAGTTGCCCCGGCCGATTCTCGAAGAACCCGCTGTAAAGCAAACCCACCACGGAAGCCGTGTTACGGCTTAGTTTTTCCACCCCCGCAAGCCTGTTTCGCTTTGCTGTGAGGGCGTCCTCTTCGTCGGGTTTTAGTGCGGCTTTTTCGATTTCGTCCAGTTGGAAACGCCATATTTCAATTTGCTCTGCGCTTGCGGTGCTTGTGAGTTTTTTCAGTTCGCGGTTAAGTTCCCGATACCGCGAAAGGAGTCCCTCCAGTATTTTTTTATCCTCCGAAAGTTCCGCGCCACAAAATTGGTCTAACATGGTTAATTGCTTGATGGGGTCTAACAGACTTTGATGCTCGTGCTGACCGTGAAGGTCTACAAGAAGTTGCGCTGCGCTTTTCAAAACGCTTACGGTAACGGTGCGACCGTTTATCTTGCACACGGATTTTCCTGTGTCTGCTTGCATCACGCGGGACAGCATTATTTGTGCGTCTTCGGTTTCAATTCCCAATTCAAAAAGCCCCTCTTTTACGAAAGAAAAAAAGGAGCCGTCAAATTCCATCACGCCTTGGACGGACGCAAAATCTGCACCCGCCCTAATCAACTCGCGGGAAACGCGCCCACCAAGCAAAAAATTTATAGAGTCCACAACAATAGACTTGCCCGCGCCCGTTTCGCCCGAAAGCACATTTAAACCGGGTGCAAAATCTACCTCAACCTCGTTAATTAGCGCGACATTTTGTATGCGCAAATTCGTAATCATCTTAATTTATCCGCCAATTCCGCCGCCGCAGTCGGGCTTTTTACCACGCACATAACGGTATCGTCCCCCGCCACAGAACCCAAAATTTCATCAAATTTCATTTCGTCAAGAGCGGCGGCAACCGCCATCGCCATTCCGTTATAGGTGCGCAAAACCAGCATATTTCCCGCGCTTTCCACCGAAACAAGCCCGTCACGGAAAGCCCGCGCAAACGGATTAACAAAAACATCCGCACCCGTTGGCGCGGCATATTTCAGCCCCTTGTGCGTGCGCTCTTTGATAAGCCCCAGTTCGCGAATGTCGCGGCTTACCGTGGCTTGCGCAACAAAAAAACCCTCCGCGCCAAGCGCGGCGGTTAATTCTTCTTGTGTATAAATATCTGTTTTGCTTAAAAGTTCCAAAATAACGCGCTGGCGTTCGGGTTTCATGTAAAAACCCCTTCAATGTTTTATTACAATTCGGTGACAAAACTTTACCATAAATGCTTTTTTGCGTCAAATGGAAACACATCAATACCACCAAATTCAACATATATAATTTCATCAATAATCCAAAGATTTTGTCGCTCGAGCCAAACAAAAAATTGCCGTGGAGTATTTTTATCTTCTCCCAAGAAAACACCTGCGCCCGATACATTCATGTTTTGCGGCTGAATCCGTGATAGTGTTGCAATAGGGCGTATACTTTCGCCGTTTTTCAATCCTACATTAACAAGCGGGAACGTGTCTTTATCGGCGAAAGAACCGTCAATGTCGATAATCTCTATATACATATGAACTGCGGAAGTAACCATTTGCCCAATTTGTTCCCCATTCTCATGCAGAATGGGCGTGATATTGACAGGTGCAGAAACATTCGGCACAAATGAAATTTCATGTGTTGCGTTGTTAGTTTTCAGACGCAGTACAAGTTCCTGCCCCTCATAAAGTGGCGGCTCCGGGAAAAATCTAACCAGATATCCGCTTTTTTCGGGCAGATGGTGTGCCAGTACATTTCCCGTAGCTGTTGAAGCTCTCCAACTTTCTTGCTCAGCAAGGGTTGCGCATAGAACTTCAATATGATTTATTTCAGCTTCGCCCATAGTCTCAATCGTGAAATAAAGCGAGTGAGAACTGCCTATGACTTGGCGCAGATAGATAGTTTCGTGTTCATGTGTTGACCGAATATCAACATCACGTATCCCGCCTTCTAACTGCGCCAATTCAAGGAGTGTGGGGCGAAACCATGAAAGGAATTTTTCGTTCGGAATAGCCGCGATTTGAACACCCTCGGTTTGTATAGTGCTATTTTCACAGGCACTAAGCAACGCCAGTGTCGCAACCACGATGAGCGAAAAAATTTTTTTCACAATTTCACCTTCTTATGGAAATTTTCGTTGTTTAAAAGAATCTAACAAAGAAATTTTCAATGCTCAATTCCATAGGTGTAGTTCTAATGTTGAAACGTACATTCCATGTTGCGCCCACAGCTGAGCTGGGGGTAACGGCGGGAACAGGTATTGTGAAATTCGTATTGTAGTAAAACGACGCGCCTACAGACCAATCCCTGTGTACTTGATTCATTGTATAAAATGGATTCTGGGTTGCCATATTCACTGTTCCACCCGTGACACGTCCTTCCGGTGCTAAAACAGTGGTGTTTCCCCGTACACGGGTAAGCAATGCATAATCCACTGCGGCGTTAGGAGGACGTGAAATCTGCACAGTTGTTGTCAAACTAAACCTTAATGACCTTGTCGGGTCATCCCTTACTATTGTACGAGTTAGGGGTATTAAATTTTGAGTGCAAGCGACTTGCGTAAATACTCGCATTTCTTCCACTGCGCTAGAAGAAAGTGCCATTGCAAGCTCGGTTGTTTCAATTGTATATACAGGTACAAGCCATCTCGCTCCGCACTCCGAAATCAATTCTGAAAAAGAAGTGCTTGTACTTTGCGTAACAATGTCTTGCAGTTCCATTGCCTCTACTTGCGCATTTATTAGGCTCAGAACGTTGTCTAGGCTTTTTTCTTGCGCTGGTGATGCTGCCAGTACAGGTGTTGCAAAAATTACAGCCATTACAATTGATAAGATTGAAAGAAGTAGTTTTTTGATTTTCATAGAAAATTCCTCATAGTTTTTATGTTGTCCCGTGAACAGCCACGGCTAATATCAACAAATATTTGCCGCAAGCACAACGTTGCCACTTGAATGATTGTTTTTTCTACGCTTATGTCCACACCATAGAACAGCCACCCCCTTCCCCGTATGCAAACTTTTTTTTACGAGGGAAGCATATCGCACAATGAGAATCATGTCAAGTGTGCAATATGATTGCGATAGCGAGGTTTTGTTTTGCAACAAACAGCTTCACTGTTAGTGCTATTCCGCCGTAGTCTGTGATACCTGAAAATCTTTCAAACGAATTTGCACGGACGCAACGCCGTTCCAGATATTTGTTTCGATTGTGTAAACCACGTTTAGTAGCAAGTTCTCGGTTTTGCCGTTTGATACGGCGGCGAAATGTTCGTTCAGCCCGAAGGCTATGCCCTTTAACGGGCGGGCTTTTTTTGTTGCGAATTGGAAAATTAGAGTGTTTTTTTCGTCCAAAACACGCACTTTTTCCGCAAGCAAATTGTATGTTACGAAAAGCGGTTCGCGGTTGCCCTTGCCGAACGGCGCGAGGCGGGCAAGTTCATCGGAGAGGGGCAGGGTTATTTCTTCGGGGGAAAGTTCGCCGTCAACCTCGGTTTTTGGGATGAAATCTTCTTCCGTTAAGGTGCAGTCTTGGTTAAGGGCGGTTCGCAATGCGTCTATGTTTTCTTCGGGAAGTGTTAATCCCGCCGCCATTGCGTGGCCGCCGAAGCGCGTAAAAAGATGACGGTGCTTGTACAGGGCTTCAAACAAATTGTATCCCGGAACGGAACGCCCTGAGCCTTTTGCCGCGTTGTCGCCTTGGGTAAGCAAAATTGTGGGACGGTTTGTAATATCGCGAATGCGTCCCGCAACTATGCCCGCTATGCTTTCGTGTGCTTCAAAGTCTGTAAGCACAAGTACTTTCGGGAGTTCTTCGGGGATTTGGCAAGCGTCTGTGCATTGGGTGGTGAGGGTTTTGCGGGCTTCGTTAAGGTCGATTAATTCCTGCGCAAGGGATATGCGTTTTTGAGAATCCTCCGCAGTCGCAAGAAGAAGCTCCACCGCAAGTGACGCGCTCTTTAACCGCCCCGTCGCGTTAAGACACGGCCCGATTACAAAACCAATCGTAAAAGTATCTATGGGTTTTTCCAAATATCCGCGCATGGTGATAAGGCTTCCCAGCCCCGAATTTATCAGCTTGTTTGCGTTTAACGCCGCAAGCCCGCAGGTTACTAAAATGCGGTTTTCGTCGGTTAGTTCCACTATGTCGCAGAGGGTTGCGATTGCCGCAAGAATCAGCAATTCGTCGTGTTCCGCCTGTGCAAGCGGGGATTTTACATATTCGCAAAGTGCCGCCGAAAGCTTGAGCGTTAGCCCTGCCGCGCACATTTCTTTGAAGGGGTATGCGCAGTCTGGTTGCTTTGGGTCAACGATTGCGGCGGCGGCGGGGAGAATTTCGCCCGGCTCGTGATGGTCGATGATAACCGTTTCGACGCCTAACGCATTGGCGGCGGCGATTTCTTCCACCGCGGAGATTCCGTTGTCCACCGTGATTAGCAAATTAACGCCGTCTGCCGCGATTTTTTCTGCCGCGTTTTGATTAAGCCCGTAGCCTTCTTCCACGCGGTGGGGTATGTAATATTCACAGTCCGCGCCCAGTTTGCGAAGGGTCTTAAAAAGAATTACCGTGCTTGTAATGCCGTCCGCGTCAAAATCCCCATAGATTAAAATTTTTTCTCCGTTGGAAATTGCGGCAGAAATCCGCTCCAATGCCTTGGGCATATCTTTAAGAAGCATGGGGTCGTGCAGACGCTCTGCCGAAGGCGCGAGAAAAGACAGCGCGGCGTTTTTTGTACGCAACCCTCTGTTTGCCATAACACGGGCGGTGGTTTCGCTGATTTGCAAAACGTTGGACATCAGCGTTAAATCCGCGTCCGTCTCCCTGATTACTATGTTCATATTTGAATCAACCTTCCGGAAATTTCCCCCTCGGGCGAAATTTCAACCAGCCCGTAAGATGCTTTGCTTCCGCCACGCGGCCAAGACGGACTGCCGGGGTTCATCATAAACACGCCGCCTATTTTCGAGCAAACGGGAAAGTGCGTATGCCCGAAAAAACACGCATCCGCGCCCTTTTGCCGCGCATGATACGCAAGCCTGTCCAACCCCATTTTCACGCCCAGCGTATGCCCGTGCGTAAGAAGAATCGTTTTTGCAACCGCGTCAGGCGAATCCAAACAAGCCGAAATATTCAACATGATTTCCGACTGCAAACCCTGCTCATAATCGCAATTGCCCGCAACCGCAACAAAAGCAAGCGCGGGATATTCGCTTTGAAACTCCAATAAATCCCAAGCATGGTCGCCCAAGTGGCATACAATTTTAACCTCATCGGCATACTGCCCCAGAAGGCTTTGCAGTTCTTTTGTGCTTTCGTGCGTGTCGCTTACAACAAGGATTTTCATGATAACAGCCCTTTTTTGCGCAAAGCTTCAACCATCTTCTCTAATGATTTCCCTCTATGGCTTATTTTATTTTTTTCGTTGTCGGATAATTCCGCCATCATTTTGCCGAGTTCGGGGAGGAAAAAAATAGGGTCGTAGCCGAAGCCGTTTTCGCCTTTTTGCTCGTGGGAAATAACGCCCTCTATGGTAGCGCGAGTTAATATGGTTTCGCCGCAGGGTAATGCGCAAGCGATTACGCTTACAAAACGAGCGGTGCGTTCTTCAGTGTGTTCCAGCATCTCCAAAATTTTTGCGTTACGGATTACAAACGGCGTTTCCGTTCCCAAAAAATTTGCAGAATCCACGCCCGGTTTTTTGCCCATCGCGTCAATTTCAATGCCGGAGTCGTCTGCGATTACCATAAAATCGCTGTGCCCGTTCTCTTTAAGAAGCGCGGCAACTTCGGTTGCTTTTATGGTTGCGTTTTCTTCAAAGGTTGTGCCTGTTTCGTCGGGAACTAAAACAAGCCCCAAATCGGAAAGCGTCAATACTTTGACGCTTTCCGATTGAAGCACGGCTTTTGTTTCCTTTACTTTCCCCTTATTGTTTGACGCAAAAACTATGGAGCGAATCATTGCGGTTCGATAAGGCCGTATTCGCCGTCGTTGCGCCTGTATACTACATTAACTTCGTCCGACCAACTATTGCGGAACACGTAGAAGTTATGATGCAACAGTTCCATTTCCATAACAGCTTCTTGCGCGTCCATTGGTTTCAGCGCGAATTTTTTTGTACGTGTTATTGTAATTTCTTTATCTGTATCGCTTGCTTCCTGCTTGTCGATAAATGTAAGCTCGTCGCTTGTTGCAACAGAACGGCGTTGGCGGTCGCGCAGGCGCGATTTATATTTTACAACTTGTCTTTCCAAAATATCTATTGCTTGGTCTATGCAGCTTGAAACGTCTTCGTCCGAAACTTCTGCGCGCAAAATGCGCTTGTGCATCGGCACGGAAACTTCCATTTTTGTAAGGTGCTTGCTTTCGCTGAAAGTTATATAAACTTCTGCGCCCTCGGGCAAAAATTTTTCTAAACGTCCCAGCTTACGTGTTGCGCGTTCTTTTATTCCTTCCGTTACACTCATGTTTTTTCCGGTAAATACGTATCGCATAAAAGCCTCCTTGGAATCGTAGTGCTTGTTTCTTCTTACAAGATTATTACATATTTTGTACAATTCCGTCAATCATTACGTAAGAAGCGTTCTAAGAAGAATGCTTGACGCTTTTGCGAATGCGGTTACAATAGAAGTACTAATAAGTATTCGGAGGCGCAGATGAAGGTTTTGCATATGATTTCCGGCGGGGACAAGGGCGGCGCGAAAACGTCTGTTTTTGCGTTGTTGCTCGCGCTTAGCGAAGAAATTGACATTACCGTGGCGTGTTTTACAGAGGGCGTGTTTTATCAAGAAGTATTGGAAATGCCCGTTAAGTCTGTGCTTTTTAAACAGAAATTTCGCAACGATTTAAGCGTGATAGGACGGCTTAAAAAATATGTACGGCAGGGCGCGTTTGATATAATTCACGCGCACGGGGCGCGGGCAAATTTCATTTCTATGATGCTAAAACCATTTGTTGCAGTGCCTGTGATAACAACGGTACACAGCGATTACAAACTGGATTTTACAGACAGCATTTTTAAGCGGGTTTTTTATACGGGTTTAAATTCTATTGCACTGCGCACGTTGGATTATTACATCGGCGTAAGCGAGGAGTTCCGCAGAATGCTTATCGGGCGCGGCTTTGACGAGAGCCGTGTGTTTTCTGTTTACAACGCGATTGACTTCAAGCGCGAGATAAATTTTTGCGAAAAAGAAGAATTTTTGCGCCGTTTTAATATAGACGCGCAGGGCAAAACCCTTGTTGGAATTATAGGACGTTTTGACTATGTAAAGGGTCATGACGTTTTTTTGCGTGGGGCGGCAGAAGTATTAAAAAAACGCGATGATTTTCTCTTTTTAATGGCGGGAGAAGGCACGGAAGAACCCGCACTGCGCAAACTTGCGGACAGCCTTGGCATTTCAAAGAACGTGATTTTTACGGGCTTCGTAAACGATATTTTTAGTTTTATCAACGCGATTGATATTAATGTTTGCGCGTCACGGTCGGAGAGTTTTCCGTTTATGCTTTTGGAAGGAACATTGCTTAAAAAGCCCACGGTATCAACGGAAGTTGGCGGCATTCCCGAGCTTATTAAAAACGGCGAAACAGGTTTTCTTGTGCCAAGCGGCGATTTTGAAGGGCTTGCGGAGAAAATCATTTTTTATGCGGAAAATCCTGAAACATCAGCTTCTCACGGCGAAAATTTATTTTTGTACGCAAAGGCGAATTTCTCAAAAGAGAGTTTACAGGCAAAGTCAATTGAAATCTACAACGAGGTTTTACGCAAAGAAAAGGCGGCAAACCGCGTTTTTGATATCATGCTTTCAGGCTATTATGGTTACGCAAACAGCGGCGACGACGCGCTTTTGGACGCGGTAATCAAATCCTTACGCAAAGAGCGCGAGGGGCTTTCCATTTTGGTTTTAAGCCGCAACCCGCAAGAAACCATGCGGGACTACGGCGTTTTTTCCATCCACCGTTTAAATTTTTTTCGCGTGCGGCGATACATGAAAAAAACGCGGCTGATTGTTTACGGCGGCGGCAGTCATATGCAAGATAATACCAGTACGCGCTCGCTGGTTTATTACACATTTTTGATACATTTAGCAAAGTTTATGGGTATGCGCGTTATGCTTTACGGCAATGGTATAGGCCCGCTTTCCAAGGCGCGTAACGTGGAGAAGGCGCGGCGGGCGTTAAACGCTTGCGATTATATTTCCCTGCGCGACCCCGAATCCTTCGATTTTATAAAACAAATTGGCGTGGAAAATCCAAACGTCGCGCTTAGCATAGACCCTGTTTTTTCCCTTGAACCGCAAGAAATTTCTCTTGCGGAAATCGGCATGGATTTTGATACGGAAAGCGGCGGTTGCTTTATAATTTCCCTTCGCCCATGGCAACACAACGAGCCGAATTTTATAGAAAAAATGGCGGAAGTAATCAACTACGCATCGGAAAAATATTCCCTCACGCCAATATTAATCCCCCTGCAAATGATGGACGTTGCAATCCTTCGTGAAACCGCCAAGCGGCTAACCTGCGCGCATATTCTGCACACAAGGGTTTACGATTACAAAACCATCATGGCAATCATATCCCGCGCAGAGTTTGCAATATGTATGCGCCTTCACGCGCTTATTTACGCCGTTGGTGTTGGCTTGCCAATCATCGGTTTGGTTTACGACCCCAAAGTTGCAAACTTCATTTCGTACATGAACGAAACGGCACAGGTAAGTACCTCCGCGCCAAATGTTTCCGCCCTAAAAACCATGATTGACGAGATAAAACAAAACCCCGCCGCCGCAAAAGAAAAAATCGCCGCCGAACGCGAACGCCTACGCAAATTATCCGACCATGATGCAAAAGTTGCGGTTGGGCTGTTAGAATAAGAACGGTTCTAAGAATTTATTTGACGCAAAATGTTTAGGGTTGTAAAATTCATGTAAATAAATTGCGAAAACAGGAAGGGGCAAGGGGTATGTACAAGAGTTTCAAAAAGATTGTGTGCCTGCTAATGGCAATTGTAATGACGATGGGGGTGATGCCCGTAACCGCAGAGCATTACACCGAACCGAACGCACCCGACTACTTCATCGTGGAAGCTTTTGGCGGTGACATTGACATTACGGATGACTTCACCTGTTCTAATTTTCTGCAAGTTGTGCGAACCGTAACGGGTATTGCGGCTCCCGAACGCATTTTCCTGCAAGATGTAAACACCGTGGATAACATTGATGCGCCCATGAACGGCATAACAAGCCTTGCGGGATTGCAACACTTTACCGCGCTGGAGGCACTTTCTGTTTGGGGCAACTTCATCACAGAAATTGACCTGCGGTACAACCCAAATCTTATATCGCTTATTGCTTTCGGCAATCAATTAACACATCTTAATGTGTCTCACAGCCCGTTGCTGGAATCGCTTGTTGCACACGAAAACAATTTAACCGCGCTGGATGTGTCTCAAAATCCGTTGCTTACCGCGATTGGCGTTGGCGGAAACAGATTAACGTCGCTGGATATTTCCAACAACCCCGCGCTGGTAATCATAGACGTTCATTATAATTACCTTGCGTCTCCCGATTATGTAATAGGCTGGCAAGATTTGTTTGCAGAACCGGGTGACGAATTTGGCGCACCGTTTTGGTTCTTCCCGCAACGCGACCGTGACATCACCGACGATTTCACCTGTGCAAATTTTCTTGCCGCAGTGCGGGGAATAACGGGCATTGCGTCCCCCGCGAGCATTTTTTTGCAAGATGTAAACACGGTGCAGAACGTGGATGTTCATTTAAGCGAAATAACAAGCCTTGACGGCTTGCAACACTTTGCCGCGCTGGAAAATCTTAACGCATGGGGTAACTACCTAACCGAAATTAATGTAGCAAGCAACGCCGCGCTTAGGTTTCTGGCGGTTGGGCAGAATCAACTAACCACGCTGGATGTGTCACACAACACTGCGCTTACGCGGCTTCACGCGGAAGATAATAAATTGACGGAATTGGATGTTTACCACAACTTCCTTCTTAACGACCTTTTTGTGTGCGGAAACAGTTTGACGGAATTAGACCTGTCGAACCTTTTTTCACTTTCGCGGCTTGGTGCGTCAGATAACTATTTGACGGAATTGAATTTGTACGACAACCTCCTTAGCGAGCTTACCATTCGGGGCAACTTGCTTACGCAACTGGATATTTCATACCAAGAGTGGCTTATGTGGCTGGACGTACAAGACAACAAGCTCACGGAACTTGATGTGTCAAACAGCCCTTTTCTTGATTTTGTTTTTGCCGGACGAAACCAACTAACCGCTCTTGATGTATCAAACAATCCCGACCTTAGAGTGCTTACCGTGGAGCATAACCAACTAACGGGGCTTGATGTGTCGTACAATCCGCGCCTTGAATTTTTGGGCGCGAACGGAAACCTCATGAGTGAGCCCGATTGCGTTACGGGATGGGAAAAGTGGTTCGACAAAGCTTGGTGCTTTTACGAATTTGCATGGCAGGAAATAAACCCCGAAGGGTTCATATTTTTCCCGCAAGGCACGGCACCGCCGCTGGATATCACCGACGACTTCACTTGCGAAAACTTCCTTGCCGCCGTGCGGGGAATCACGGGAATTGACTACCCATCCCGCATTTATTTGCATGATGTAAACACGGTGCAAACCTTGCCGATTGCTTCAAGAGGAATAACAAGCCTTGACGGTTTGCAACACTTTGCCGCACTGAAAGGGATTAGGGCAGGGGGTAACTACCTAACCGAAATTAACGTAACAAGCAACGCCGCGCTGGAGCATATGTGTGTTTGGGATAATCAATTAACGGAAATTGATGTGTCACACAATCCTTTGCTTGAAATACTTGATGTTCGTTTCAACCAATTAACACAGCTTGACGTATCGCAAAATCCCCTGCTAGACCTTCTTTTTGCAGACAATAACCAACTAACCGCTCTTGATGTATCAGCCAATCCCATGCTTATTCTCCTTGATGTTCACCACAATTTCATGCTTACCCCCGACTGCGTTATCGGTTGGGAAAATTGGTTTGATTATGCCGGCGATATTTATTCAGTTGAATTCCGTTTCTTCCCGCAAATTCGGCGCGCGCCCCTGATTACCACCACGGATTTGCCTGACGGCACGGTTGGCACGGCGTACAGCTTCCAATTTGAGGCGAAGAATGCCGAGGAATGGGCTGTTATCGGTGCGTTGCCCTTGGGGTTAAATTTTACCACTTGCGGTGCGCTTTTCGGAATGCCCGTGGAGAGCGGTGTGTTTGAGTTTACCGTGCGGGCGTACAATTCTTACGGATATGATACGCTTACCGTTATCGTTTACATCGCGCCGCAAGACATTCCGTATGACGCGACGGTTCTGCGTGTTTCGTCGGAATCTGCACACGCGGGCGGGGAAGTTACCGTTCACATCAATATCGAAAACAATCCCGGTTTTGCCGCAATGCTTATGCGCGTTGCTTTCCCCGAAGCGTTTACGCTGGTGGGCTACAGCGTGGCAGACTTCTACCTGTACGAGGGCTTTAGAATTTCGCAAAAAATGCCTGCGGTGGGTAACAATGTTTTCCTTGGCTGGGCGGGGCTTTCGGAAGAAATTACAATGGACGGCACATTGCTGTCGCTAACCTTTGCCGTACACGAGAGCGCGAACATCAATAATCCGATTATCGTGACATTTGAAAACGCTTACAACGGCTACGAGTCGCCGTCCAATCTTGAAAAAGAGGAACTGGATATTGTAATAGTCCACGGAAATGTACAGCTTCAGCCGTCCATTGCGGGCGACTTTGACGGCGACGGGCGCGTAACCTCCGCAGACGCAACGCTTCTTGCGCGGTATTTGGTGGGGCAAAACGTAACCATAGACCGCCGCGCCGCAAACGAACCCCTTTCCGTGGAACTTCTAACACACCTTGCCCGCGCACTTGTGGGGCATATGCCGCTTTGGACCGTTTAGGGAGGGGCGCAATAGATGGATTACGAAAATCTCGCACAGGCCGCCCTTGACGCAAGGGAAAAGTCCTATTCGCCATACTCAAATTTTCAGGTTGGCGCGGCTTTGCTTACCAAAAACGGAAAAATTTACACGGGCTGTAATATAGAATCCGCCGCGTATTCGCCAACCAATTGCGCCGAGCGCACAGCCCTTTTCAAAGCCGTATCCGAGGGCGAACGCGAATTCACCGCAATAGCAATCGCGGGCGCACCGCAAAACGGCACGCCGCAATACTGCTACCCTTGCGGCGTGTGCCGCCAAATGCTTAACGAATTCCTCCCGCAAAATGCAACCGTAATAATAGTAAAAACCGCCACCGACTACAAAGCCCACACCTTCAGCGAACTGCTACCCTTCGGATTTGGCGCGGAGAATTTGGACTAGGTTAAGTTCTCGGGGCAATGAAGTGAGCGGTTTACCGCGAACGGCACCTCCCCCGAACCCCGTCCGCCTTTGAAAAGGCGGAACCCAAACTTTGACATGGACTGACGATATACAACGTTGCAATCTAAAAACCCGCCGCGAAAATTCGCGGCGGGGTTTTAGTTAAAGTTTTTTTTCAAACTTTTTT
>WQSG01000037.1 GCA_009788055.1 Defluviitaleaceae bacterium
TAGGCGGGAGATGTACGCACGGTAACGTGTTCAGTTGACCCGTACTAATAGGTCGAGGGCTTGTCCATTCTTGGCTCAAGCCGCGCACACTTAATCGAGTTTATACACGATTTTGTTAGCACACTTGAATTGCCTCGTTTCCTTCTTTGTATTGAGTTTTCACGGCTTGCGCCGCGCTATTAAAAAGGCGCGGCGTTTTTATTAGGGGGTTTCTAAAATGGAGATAATAGTTTACGTGACATTGGTGGTGAGTTCCGGTTTGTTTTTTGTGTCGGGGGTATCGTTGATGAAGGGTGATGTGGCTTTTTTGCCGAAAAGCTGGTTCGCGGGTGATGATAAAAAAAGCCTTTTGATGTGCCGTGTTATTGGTGCGTTGACGCTGTTTATGGCGGTATCGTTTATTGGCGGGGCGATTGCGGGTATCTTTGGCGCGAGTGATGAGATTGTGTCTGCGCTTTTGGTGGCGGCTATTGTTTCTGTGGTGTGGTACGAGGGGTTTGGTTTTTGTGTGAAATACTTGAAGTGACGTGATTTGTGCGGCGTTACATAAATGAAAGGGGTGTAAAATGATTAAGACTATATCTCTTGTTTTGCTGTTTTCGGTGATGTTTAACTGTGTTGCGTTGGCGGGGACGGTTAATATTTCGGAGATGGTGTGGTGGCGCGATGGGGCGGAGGGCGTTTTTGATATCTTGCTGGATGCCGGACCTGTTGGAATTTCGGGGATGGAGGACAGTATACGCGACAGGGTTGTTCCCGATTTGACGATTCAGGTTGGGACGCGGCTTACTGTGGAACTGCCATCGGACGGATTGCGCGAACTTGCAAACGTTGCATTCACCGTGGTGGAAATCCCCTGCGACGCGATTTTTGTAATTATCAACGGTACGAGTTTTTGGTTTGATGTTCCGCCTGTTATAATGGACGGGCGCACTATGTTGCCTTTGCGGGCAATCGACGCAGATATCATTTGGGATGAGGAAACAAGACGGATTGAAATTTCCGTTTGAGAATATAATTTTTTTTGAGGAGATGTATTTGCTATGGTGAAATGGGAGTACAAGTATCTTGAATTTTACATGACTCAGGTGAAAGGTGCGGTGATTCATGACTTGGAATCCGGCGAAAACGAAGTAGTCGGCACATTCAAGGAATACGGCCCCGGGCTGGTAAAAGAATTGAACAAATATGGCGCAGACGGCTGGGAACTTATAGGCGCATTTCCCGGCGCGGCAGAACACGTTTTTGAATACATTTTCAAGCGTCCGTTATAGGATAATAAAAAAACCGTCGGGGACTCCGTCCCCGAACCCCTGCGAACTTTTTTGAAAAAAAGTTCGACAAAAAACTTTAACTAAAAACCGCGCATTCGCGCGGTTTTTCTGTTGCCTCGGGTAGCTTATCGCTGGTCAAAATTTAAAGTTTTTGTTCAAACTTTTTTCAAAAAGTTTGCGGGGTTCGGGGCAGAGCCCCGAGAACTTAAACACTTTTATCCAAACGTAACAATAGTAACGCCGTCTTCGCCCTCGCCGTATTTGCCAAGGCGGAAGTTTTTTACGTTTGGCTGGCGTTTTAGCATGGTGTGGATGGCGGTTCGCAGAACGCCTGTGCCTTTGCCGTGGATTAGGGTGACTGTGGAAAGGGAGGCTAGGAATGCTTCGTCAAGGTAGCGTTCGGCTTGGTTTACGGCGTCTTCGGGGAGGAGGCCGCGAAGGTCTGTTTCCGGGGAAATATTCAGGGATTTTACGGTGGAAGAGTTTTGGCGATTTTTTATGAAAGTGGCGGCTTTTTCTTCGGGGGCTTGTTCGTCGAGGGAGAGGTCGGAGACGTTTACTTTTATTTTCATTATGCCCGCCTGAATTTGGGTTTCGCCGTGGGAGTCGGGCGGGTTTAGGATTGTGCCGCTTTGGTTTAGGGAATGGATGTGAACGCGGTCGCCGCGTCGTAGGTTTTCGGGGGGCTTGCGGGTGGGCTTTTCGGATATGGGGGAAATCGCGGACTCTAAAGCGTTTAGGCCTTCGCGCATTTGTTTGCGGGCGGATTCTACTTCGGCGCGTTCCATGCTGTCCATGCGGTCGCGAATTTGTGAGAGGATTTCGTTTGCTTCTTTGCGGGCGTCGCGGACTACCTCAACCGCTTCTTCGCGGGCTTGTTGCAGGATTTTTTCGCGTTGGGTGCGCAGTTTTTCTTCCAGTTTTGCCGCGTCTGTGCGTAGTTTTTCTGCCTCGCGGGCGTAGACGGCGGCGCGGTCTTGTTCGATTAGAACCTGTTTTTTGCTGGCTTCAAGGTCTGTGATTACGTCCTCGAAACGGATATCTTTTTGCGAAAGCAAGGCGCGGGCTTCGTCTATAATTTGGACGGGAAGCCCAAGGCGTTTCGCAATTGCGAATGCGTTGCTTTTGCCGGGGATGCCGATTAAAAGGCGGTATGTGGGGCGCAGGGTTTCTACGTTGAACTCGCAGCTTGCGTTTTCCACGCCCTCTGTGGAAAGTGCGTACAGTTTTAGTTCGCTGTAATGGGTTGTAACAACCGTGCGAATTTTCCGCGAGTGTAAATAGGAAAGCAGTGCGATTGCCAATGCCGCGCCCTCGGTGGGGTCTGTTCCCGCGCCAAGTTCGTCCAGCAAAACTAAGGCGTTTTCGCTTAGTTTTTCCAAAATTTCCACGATATTGGTTAAATGCGATGAGAATGTGCTAAGGCTTTGCTCTATGCTTTGCTCGTCGCCGATGTCTGCAAAAACGTCGTCGAAAACGGCGAGTTCGGAATTATCGAAGGCGGGAATATGAAGCCCCGCTTGTCCCATTAATGTGAACAGCCCGATTGTTTTTAGCGTAACCGTTTTGCCGCCCGTGTTTGGGCCTGTGATAAGAAGCATGGAAAATTCCCCGCCGAGAATAATATCGGTGGGCACAACGGCTTGGGCGTCCAGCAAGGGGTGGCGTCCTTTTCGGATATTTACATAGCCGCGCTGATTGAAAATAGGTTCGGTAGCACGCATTTGAAGGGAGAGTTCGCCCTTCGCAAAAATAAAATCTAACTGCACGGCAATGGCAATGTTTGCGTCAAGGATGTCCGCGACTTCCGAAACCATGCCGCTTAGTTTGTACAAGATTTTTTCTTCTTCTCGTTTTTCCTCGAAGTGGAGTTCTTTTATTTTGTTGTTCAGTTCGATTACGCTTAAGGGTTCCATAAAAACGGTCGCGCCCGTGCCTGATTGGTCGTGAACCATGCCGGGGAACGAACCGCGGTATTCTGCCTTGACAGGCACACAAAACCGTTCGCCGCGTAGAGTAACAATAGCGTCTTGCAACATATTTTTGTACGACGCGGATTGGATTATGCCCTGCAATTTGTCGCGGATATTGTCTTGCGATTTGCGAATGCTTCTGCGGACTTCGGCAAGCTTTTGGGATGCGTTATCGGAAATTTCTCCCGAATCCTTGATACAGCGGGAAATCTCTTGTTCAAGCGCGTCGCATGGTGTTATACTTGTGAAGTAATCGCGCAACGAAATTACACTTTCACTGTCGTAATAATTTGACAATTTGCCAAACACGTATAAACAGCCGCTGATTTGCAAAAAATCTTCCGCGTGGAGCATTCCGCCCGCCGCCGCCCGTGCAATTAATGCGCGGATATCTTTTATGCCGCCGAGGGGCAGGCTTCCTTTTCGCAAAATTATTCCCGTTGCCTCTGTGGTTTCCTTTTGCGCCCGCGAAATGTCTGCCAAATTTGTAAACGGCGTGAGAATTTCGCATTTTTCCTTTGCCATGGGGGACACCGCACGGTTTTTAAGCATCTCGATTATTTTGTTAAATTCCAGTGATTTCAAGGCTTTGAGGGTCATTTGTATGCTCCTTGCGTAAAAAATTTTTAAAAAGTCGCATTTTCCTATTAAATTATATGCAAAATATGACGATATACTGTTAGAGATATTGTATCACATAAAATATATAAGGATAGAAGGTGGCCAAAATGAATAGTTCACCCATAAGATTTACAGGGCTTACATCGGGTATGGATACCCAAACTATGGTACAGCAGCTAATGCGCGCCGAAGGCTTGCGTATGCAAAGGCTTACCAGCCGCAGGCAAGTTTTGCAATGGCGGCAGGAAAACATCCGCAGTTCCATGACACATATGAACGAGTTTCGTTCTGCCCGTACAGACCATATCGGCGCAGGCGCAATCTCCAACGAAGCTACATGGAACACAATGCGCACTACCGTTAGCGGCAGAAATGGTGCAGACGCACCCGCAGGTGTTAGCGTAGCTTCCACCAATGCCGCGCAGCCCGGTTCTTTCGACCTTACCATTCTGCAAACGGCACAAGGGGACACGGTGCGGGGCGACAGAACATTTAACGGCCGCACAAGTGCGGAGATGAACGCAACCCGTATGGGTACGTTCGGGTTCTCCGGTTATGAAACTGTGCAAATTAACGGCGTAAATATTCGCGTAAGCTCTGAAGATACCGTTGCGTCGTTCCTTTCGCGGGTAAACAACTCCGATGCAAATGTTAATATGCGCTTTAACTCTATGCGCAATACCTTTGAAATCGAACACCGCGGCACAGGCGAAAACGCACAAGTTAGAACCGGCGGCGGTGCTATCCTTACAAGCATGGGCTTGGATAATATCCGACCCCCCGTTGCTCCGGACGCCATTTTGCAAACCAGTAATATTTGGGATGTTGCAGGGCGTGCCCGCACAGGTGGCAATATTACGATTGACGGACATGACATTTATGTTGGTGCAAACGCTACCGTGCAGGAATTCATGACAACGGTAAACGACGCACTTGAAGCAGCAGGCAGTAGCACCAGAGTGAGTTTTGGTTCAAATGCGTCAAATGCTGCCACTTTCGGCAGACTAAGCTTGACTAGTTCTGCATCCGATAGTGCGGCTTCTACCATGACGACAGGAATCCAACCACTGTTGCAGGGCTTGGGGCTTTCCGGCAGAAACGTCGCGATTCCGGAAGGTGAAAGCCGAAGTGTCACAGGTAATACCATCCTGCAAACCACTGCGGAGTTTACCCGCAACAACGGCAATATATGGGAACTTGCAGGGCTTGACCCCAACGGTGGTGGTTATATCTCAATTGGAGATGACAGCGTAGCCCCGATTTTTATTGCTGCAGATACCACAGTTGCGCAATTTGTCTCTCAGGTAAATTCTGCGCTTCAAGCTATGGACGGAAACATGATGATTGCCTTCGGCTCGCATCCTGCAAACTCTGAAACTTACGGAAGACTCCACTTGACAGGTGTGGCAACCGCAAGCACCGGTCCTGTTAATATGCGGTCCGGAAATCAAGAACTCTTGATGAACTTGGGCATCGGCGGCGTAGATATCATGCTTACGGAAGGTTCTGACCACCGCCGCGTTGGTGCGTCCATCGTTCCCAATGCGCCCGGTTCGGGCGAGCCGGACGACGGTACTCGCGACCGCTTCGTAAGCTATGCAAGAAACGCTATTGCTCTTTACGATGGCGATGTTGAGATTTCACAAGCATCCAACACATTTTTGGTACACGGGGTTAATGTTACTGTTAATGCAAACACAACCATCCCCGATGATGGCTTGGAAATCACCGTAAACTCGGAGCGCGACACAGATGCTACCATTGCCGTAATCCGCGAGTTTATTGAAGCGTATAACGACCTTGTGCGCCATATAAATTCTTTGCACTCTACCGCCCGCCCCCGTGCAGGCAACCGTACAAACGGCGCGTTCTTTGAACCGCTTACGGACGAGCAACGCCAAGGCATGAGCGACCGCGAAGTGGAACGCTGGGAAGAGCAAGCAAGAACAGGGCTTCTTCACCGCGACAGGGATATGCGCAACTTGCACGACCAAATGCGCAGAGCAATGTTCTCCAGCGTAAACTTGGGTGACGGCAGAAGCATCTCCCTTCACGAAATCGGTATAACATCCGTTGGTAGAGACGGTGCGCCCGGCGACCAAATGATAGGCGTTTTGCAAATTGACGAAGCTCGTTTGCGCCAAGTGCTTGAAGGCGAAAACGGCGGCGATGTGGAAATGCTTTTCCGCCGCAACAGCGTACACGCCGGCAACGAATTTGCCAGAAGCAGTACGATTGACCAGCGTAACAACCGTGCGCCCCAGATGGGCTTGGGTATTCGCCTTGACGACCTTCTCCGCACATTTGCGGACGACGACGACGGGCCGTTGCGCCAACGCGCAGGGTATACACGCGGTGTTATGGTTTCGGAAAACACAATGTCACGCCAAATCCGCGACTACAACCGCCGCATAGCCCAGATGGAAACATTCCTGCAACGCCGTGAAAGCCATTTCTTCGCAATGTTTGCAAGAATGGAAACCGCAATGCAACAATCCCACGCACAAATGGACGCACTGTTTGCGTTTGGAATGCAATAGATGGAACCGCTTAAACAGGCCAAGGAGTTGGTCGAACAAATACTTTTGATGACTCAAGGGCTTGTGCTTACGGGTGTGCGTGATGCAGGCGAAGAAGAATCCGAAGCGTATTCGTTGCTTATGGACGAACGCGAACCGTTGATAGACGAATTGACGGACTTGCGAACCAAAATAGACGATACAGAAGCCGCTTCTGCCGAGTTTGAAGCAATAACGCAAACCATACAGCAAATTACAGCCTTGGACAAAAAGCACATTGCGGTTATGGAAAGACTCCATAAAAACGTGCAGTCGTCTTACAAGGACGTAAAGCAAGGCCAACGTATCCATGCGGGGTACAACCCCGTACCGGACAACGAATATTCCAGCAAGATAGACTTGAAACACTAAATAACAAGGAGGAAGATTGATATGGATGTTAACAGAACTAACGGAGGCGGATATCAGGCACCGGCACCCCCGCCGCCGCCAATGCCGGGTAGCGGAGAGTTTAATCCCGCCCCTGCGGTGTCTTACGCGCCGGCTCCGCCGCAACAACAACCCGTTGCCGAATCTCGCGGTGCGGAACGCCACGAACGGGAAGGCCGTGACTCCCTTCGCCGTGCGGTTGACGAAATTAATTCGTCTATCGCGATTTACAGGCGTCACTTGGGTGTGCGCCACCACGAACCCTCAAACAGACGCATTATAACCGTGTACGATTCCGACACAAACGAGGTTATCCGCGAAATCCCGCCCGAAAGCGTTTTGCAAGCACACGCGAATATGCTTGAGATGGTTGGTCTGTTTGTAAACACACGCGGTTAAAAATTCTTTTCCAAAGGGGAAGATGCAATTGATATCACAAAACCCAAAACAACAAATGTTGCAAAAGCAGATTGAATCTGCAAGCAAGGAAGAACTCACGCTTATGCTTTATGAAGGCGGCATTAAGTTCTTGAACCAAGCAATAATCGCGCTTGAAAAAAACGATATCGTAAAGGCAAACAATCTAATCTTGCGCACGGAAGATATCGTTCGCGAATTCCAGCTTACCCTAGACCACAAATATGCAGAAATCTCCAAGCCCCTAGACCAGCTTTATGACTATATGCACCGTCGTTTGGTTGAGGGCAACCTGCAAAAAGATGTGGAAATCTTGAACGAAGTGCTTGGAATGTTCCGCGAAATGCGCGACACTTGGAAAGAAGCCATGAAGCTTGCAAAAGCTGCGGCGTAAAACTAAAAAATTTAAATTAAAAAACCGCGCCGAAAGATGCGCGGTTTTTTGATTTCATTAGCCCTGCAACCACTTGATTAGCGTAGCGTTTTCTGTTACTTCCTCATAACCGTTTTTCATGTAGAAGCCAAAGGCGGGCAACTCACGGGAGGTATGCAGGCTCACCGCAGATACGTGGTACATAGCCAATCTGGATTCAAGCAGGCTCATCATTTGCGAACCCACGCCGCTTCTTTGCAGGTGCGGTTTAACCGCCAGTTCCGTTATCTCAAACACCTTGCCCTGAAAATAATTATCCAGCGTGCCGAAACAAAACGCAATCATCTCGCCGTCCACCCAATACGTATAGCCAATAAACTCCGGCGTTCTCGCCAAATCCCGCAAATACCGTTCCACCTTCTCCTTCGTCAAAAAGTCGTAACAAAGCGGCGGTGTTGTAAACGCCCCTTCATATATCTTCACGCACTCTTCCAAATCCGAATCGCGGTACATAATTAATTCGCTCATTTTTTTCGCTCCTCTGTTTTAAATGATAAGTTCGCGGGGCTCTGCCTCGCACCCATCGCGCATTTGCGCGATTCGGGAAATACGAGTTTGCTTATCGCTAGTCAAAATTTAAAGTTTTTGTTCAAACTTTTTTCAAAAAGTTTGCGGGGTTCGGGGCAGCGCCCCGAGGTCTTCCCACGGTTTATCCCTTGAAATTTTCATCCCATTAATGTAAAGTTAAGCCATTGGGAGGTTTTTACAATGGAAAATGGTAATCATATTTTAACGGAAACGGGCGCGTTTATCCACAACGCGATTCAAGAAGATTTAAAAGGGCGGCTGAATGAGCTTGTTACGCGCTTCCCGCCCGAGCCTAGCGGATATTTGCACATTGGTAACGCGAAGGCAGTTTATATTAATTTTGAACTTGCGAAAATTTATGGCGGAAAATGCAATTTGCGCTTTGACGATACCAACCCTGCGCGGGAAGAGGGCGAATATGTAAAGTCGATAGCGGAGGATATTCGCTGGCTGGGATACGACCCCCAAGAGCGGATATTTTTCGCATCGGACTATTTTGAAAAATTTTACGATTGCGCCGTGCGCCTTATTGAAAAGGGGCTGGCGTTTGTTTGCGATTTAACAGCGGAAGAACTGCGGGCGTCTTTCGGCGGGGTGGACAAGCCGGGAACGGAAAGCCCGTTTCGTTCCCGTTCCGTTGAAGAGAACCTGAAACTTTTTGCGCAGATGAAAAACGGCGACTTCCCCGACGGCTCTAAAACGCTGAGGGCAAAAATTGATATGGCTTCCAAAAATTTGAATATGCGCGACCCTGTTATCTACCGCATTGCGCGGTTGCACCACCACAACACGGGAGACAATTGGTGCATTTATCCCATGTACGATTTTGCGCACCCGCTTGAGGACGCATTTGAGGGCGTTACGCATTCGCTGTGTTCGATAGAGTTTGAAGACCACCGCCCAATCTACGATTGGTATATAAACAACTTGGATTTTGAGAAAAAACCGAGACAAATAGAATTTGCGAAAATCTCCATTTCCAACACGATTATGGGCAAGCGTTTTATTAAAGAGCTTGTGGCAAGCGGCAAAATTTGCGGCTGGGACGACCCGCGCCTTGTTACCCTAAGCGGAATGCGCAGGCGTGGTTATCCGCCCGCCGCCATCCGCGAATTTCTGGGAACAACGGGCGTCAGCAAGGCATTAAGCAAGTACGAATTTGACTACTTGGAGCATTTTGTGCGCGAGCATTTAGCACCTGTTTCCAAGGTTGTAATGGCTGTGCTGAATCCTCTCAAAGTGGTTATCACAAACTACGCGGAGGGCGCGGAGGAACTTCTGCCGCTGGCTTTTCACAACGAAAATGATTTGGGAACGCGGGAAGTGCCTTTCTGCCGCGAAATTTATATAGAGCGCGAAGACTTCATGGAAGACCCGCCGAAAAAATTTTTCCGCCTTGCGCCCGGCAAAGAAGTGCGCTTAAAGGGCGCGTATTTCGTAACCTGCACCGATGTAATAAAAGACGCGGACGGCAACGTCACAGAAATCCACTGCACCTACGACCCCGCAACCAAAAGCGGCACGGGCATAGAGCCGCCGCGCAAGGTAAAGGGTACGCTTCACTGGGTTTCCGCAAAACACGCAATCCCCATCACCGCCAACCTTTACGACACGCTAGTCCTGGACGCGCCCGATACCGAAAGCGGCGTAAAAGAAAACCCTTCGTCGCTAACACAAATGCCGTCCGCTTTCGCCGAACCCTGCCTTGCCAACGCAACCCCCTCTGACCGCTTCCAGTTCATGCGCAACGGCTACTTCTGCCTTGACAGCGGCGAGGGCAATGTATTTAATCGTGTCGTGTCGCTGAAATCTTCTTTCAAAAAATAAGACCTCGGGGGATTTGGAGTCCCCCGAGGTTTTTTTATTCCTTATCCAAAAACTCATTCATATCCGAAACAAGTTTGTCGATGTCAACGCCGTGGTTCATGGCGGCCATTTCCAGCGACTTGCCGCGTGAGGAGGGACAACCGAAGCAGTTTAGCCCATGTTTTTGCATAACGGGAACGAGTCCTGCGTCCAAACCGAGTGCGTCCATGATAAGCATTTCTTTTTGAATCTTTGCCATAAAAAATCGTCTCCTTTGAATTTGATAAAAATTTTTATCTTGTTAGATTTTTAAATCCGGGGAAGTATCTGAAAATGGCTTTCCCGCGAATTTGCTCTTGTGATACGAAGGTGCGAAGACTGCCGCCACGCGGCCCTATTCCTCCGCGGGAATCGTTGGAGTTGTCGCGGTAGTCGCCAAGGACGAAGAATTGTCCTTCCGGTACGGTTATGAAAGGTGCGCCGCCGTCTTGGGGAACGGTAACGTAATCGCCCAGCCCGGGATGGTTTGGGGCGGGGAAATTCCCGAAGGGCGCGGGGGGAACGGATTGACCTCTCGCGCTTTGCACAAAGTCTTCCCGTACCGCAACGCCGTTTACATACACGCGCCAGTCTACAATTTTAAGCTCGTCGCCCGGCATTCCTATAATGCGCTTTACATTAAGGTCGCCGCCGTCGTAGGGGCGGAAAACAATAATGTCGTACCGCTCCGGTTCTGAAAACAGGTATGACAATCTGAATGCGATAATGCGGTCGTTTACGCGTATCGTATTCATCATAGAACCCGTTGGGACAATGGCGTTTATTATAATGAAGTTTGTGAAAAGCCACGCAAATATCAGCGCGAAAATTATTGTTTTTATCCAGCTAACTGCTTCGCGCCAAAGTTCGCCTTTTACGCTTGTATTATCCATATTCCACCTCATCCCAGAAAATTATACCAAAGTCTAAGAAAAATTCAATTATTTCTTGCAGGCTTTCACAATTGACCCTATAATGGATTGTACTTATTACACAATCGGGAGGTAATCAAATGAAGGTTTATTCGGCAAACGAAATTCGTAACATCGCAGTTATGGGGCATAGTGGTTGCGGAAAAACAACGCTTATGGAAGCCGCACTGCACATTACGAAAGTAACAAACCGAATGGGACGCACCGACGACGGCAACACCATGTCTGACTATGATGCGGAAGAAATTAAGCGCAAAGTATCGGTAAGTTCGTCGCTGATTCCCATAGAGTGGAACAACAGCAAGCTTAATTTTATAGATACCCCCGGTTTCTTCGATTTTGTGGGCGCGACCAAAGAAGCCCTTAGTGTAAGCGATGCCGCACTGATTCTTGTGGCGGCAAAAAGCGGCGTGGAAGTTGGCACAGAACTTGCTTGGGAAAACGCAGAGGGCAAACCCCGTGTGTTTTTCGTAAACGGCATGGACGACCCAAACGCCAATTTCTATGACGTAGTGGCAAAAATGCGCGATATGTTTGGCGGCAGTGTAGCCCCCTTGCAGCTTCCCTTTGCGGAAGGCGGCAAAATTGTGGGCTACGTTGATACATTCACAGGAAAGGCGTACAAATGGAATGGCGCGGATATTACCCCCTGCGACACCGTTCCCGCAGATATGTTGGAAATCTATGACAAAAACCACAGTGCGTTACTTGAAGCCGTTGCGGAAACGTCTGAAGAACTTATGGAAAAATATTTTGAAGAGGGCAAACTTTCGCCCGAAGAAATGACCGCAGGGCTTAAAGCCGCGATAAAAAGCGGAAGCTTCACCCCCGTTTTGTGCGGCACGGCAACGGGCAAAGACGCAATTGGCGTAGCGTCACTTTTGGATATGCTCACGACCCTTTTGCCATCTGCGGCAGAAGTTACGCCTGAAATCTCCGTTACCAAAGCGGGTGCGACCCTTACAATTCCATGCGCGGAAGCAGGGCCTGTTTGCGCTTTCGTTTTCAAAACAATTTCCGACCCATTTGTTGGGCGGCTTAGTTTATTCCGCATATACTCGGGCACAATGAAAAAGGACACCCCGCTGTTTAACGCGAACAAGGAAGAATCCGAAAAAATAGGCCAGCTTGTTTTCCTTCGCGGCAAAAACCAAATCGACGCGACAGAGGTAAGGGCGGGCGATATCGGCGCAATCGCAAAGCTTTCCAATACCGAAACGCAGGACACACTTTCTACCAAGCAGACGCCGTTTGTTATGCCGCAAATTGCCTTCCCAGAGTCGTTGCTTTCGCGGGCGGTTTCGTCCAAAGGCAAGGGCGATGAAGACAAAATGGCCTCCGCTTTCGCAAAACTTCTTGCGGAAGACCGCACACTCAAGTTTGAAATTAACAAAGAGACAAAGCAAACCGTTGTCTCCGGCATTGGCGACAACCAGCTTGATGTGCTGGTAAATCGCCTTAAAACCCGCTACAAAATTGAAGTTGAACTTTCGCCCCCGCTTATCCCCTACCGCGAAACAATCAAGGGCAAATCCGACGTGAAGGGCAAATTTGTAAAACAGTCGGGCGGCGGCGGCCAGTACGGCATTGTTGACATGAAATTTGAACCCAGCGGCGATATCGCCAAGGCATATGTATTTGACGAAGTTGTTGTTGGCGGAAACGTACCAAAACAATACTTCCCCGCCGTGGAAAAAGGCATACAGGAAAGCGTAAAAGCGGGCCCTGTTGCCGCCTACCCCGTTGTCGGCGTAAAGGCAACACTCTACGACGGAAAATACCACGCCGTAGACTCTTCCGAACTAGCTTTCAAAATGGCGGCAAAAACCGCTTTCAAAGACGGCTTCATGCAGGCCAAGCCAACCATTCTTGAACCCATAATGCGCGTTACCGTTACCGTCCCCGAAAACTACACAGGCGACATAATGGGCGACATGAACAAACGACGCGGTCGCGTTCAAGGCCAAGAAACCGTTGGCAAAAAGTCCGCAATCATAGCCGAAGTACCCCTTGCCGAAATGCAAAAATACCCAATAGACCTGCGCTCCATGACGCAGGGACGCGGCACTTTTACAATGTCATTTGAACGCTACGATGAAGCCCCCGCAGATGTTCAGCAAAAGGTCATCGCCGCAAGGAAAAAAGAACTTGAAGCCATGAAGGAAAAAGAATAGGGAGTTTAGACCTAGGGGGGGAGGGAGACTTTGAAAAGTTCCCTCCCCCCTAGCTCCCCTCAAACTTTAACTTTTGGAGGTTTGTCATGTTCATAACATGGGAAGATGCGAAGCAAAAATATCCCAATAAGTGGGTAGTGTTCAAGAATCCGCAATTCGGGGATGTTTTTCATATGGACTTTATCGGCGGAGAATTTGTGCTGACCGCCGACAACCAGACGGAAATGTTTGCCACTATGCCAAATGAAGACTGCCAATTTGCCGGATTCCACACGAGGGAGGATGACGCAGTTGGACTACTTAAATCTGGTTTCTAAGTTTGACGGCAAAACCATTAAACTGCCTGTCCTTGTCGCGCCCGCAACATCTATTGTAAGACCATCAGGTCTAATCCACCATATGATTATAGACACCGGAGCGGACACAACTGCCCTAACAGAAGAATTTTTGAGGAAAAGCGGATATGATAATTTTCAAAATTCAGGCATAAAGAAACGCACCGCAACAGGCGAAATTGAATTGCTAACGTGTGATGTTATTGGAATAACTATTGCAAACCAATTTAAGGTTGGAAAAATCACGGTTGATGTATTAAGCGGATGGGACGAACATACAGTAGTAGGTGTAATCGGCATGGACATACTTTCAAGAATGACATTTATTCTGTCGCACGAACATAAAAAATTTATGCTTACGGGGCAAAAAGTTCCTGAGTTGGAATCGCTTTTTTAGAGTGGTAACAGATAAAAACTAGGAGTGAACATATTGCAAAAAGAATACGGCAACGAGAGTATAACATCATTAAAAGGCGCGGACAGGGTGCGCAAGCGGCCGGCGGTAATATTTGGGTCGGACGGGATTGAAGGATGCCAGCACGCTATTTTTGAAATCATATCAAACTCAATAGACGAAGCGCGGGAAGGGTACGGGCGTAAAATTGAGATTACGCGCCATGCGGATTTTTCGGTTACGGTGAAGGACTACGGGCGAGGAGTGCCTGTGGACTACAACCAAAACGAAGAGCGTTTCAACTGGGAGCTTGTTTTTTGCGAGCTTTACGCGGGCGGAAAATACGCGAACAATGACGACGATGCAAACTATGCGTTTTCGCTGGGGCTGAACGGGCTGGGGCTTTGCGCAACGCAGTATTCGTCCGAGTACATGACGGCGGAAATCACCCGCGAGGGCTGGCGATACAACCTGCGTTTTGAAAAAGGCGAAATAGCGGGCGAAATGCAAAAAGAGCCTTTCGGCGGAAAAAGGACGGGCACAACGGTAAGCTGGCGTCCCGACCGTGACGTTTTCACGGACATAGCCGTTCCGCTGGAATGGTACCACGATATGCTAAAACGGCAAGCCATAGTAAACGATGGGCTTTCCTTCATATTAAAGGACGAGGAAAGCGGCGAGACTTTCAATTTCCAATATGAAAACGGAATTCGCGATTATATAAAGGAACTTGCGGGCGAAACGGCATTAACAGAGCCGCACCTCTTACAGCACGAAACCCAAGGCCGCGACCGCGAAGACCAACAGGAATACAAGTTAAAATTCGACGTAATTTTTTGCTTCTCCAATGACGTAAACGCGCTGGAATACTATCACAACTCCAGCCACTTGGTATACGGCGGCGCGCCCGATAAAGCCGCGAGGGCGGCGTTTATTTCTGCCGTGGACGCGTATCTTAAAAACGGAAGCCACTACAAAAAGGACGAGAAAAAAATAAGCTTCCCCGACATTGAGGAAAGTCTAATTCTGATTACAAACTCCTTTTCCACGCAAACGTCCTACGAAAACCAGACCAAAAAGGCGATTACAAACAAGTTCATACAAGAAGCTATGACGGAATTTCTAAAGAAGCAACTGGAGTTTTATTTCATAGAAAACAAAGCAGACGCAGACAAAATTTGCGCACAAATTCTTGCAAACAAACGAAGCCGCGAATCTGTGGAGAAAACCCGCGTTGCCCTCAAAAAGAAACTAACAGGGCAAATCGACCTTAACAATCGCGTAGAAAAATTCGTAAACTGTCGCACAAAAGACACCAACCGCCGCGAGCTGTACATTGTGGAGGGTGACAGTGCGTTAGGGTCTTGCAAACTTGGGCGTGACGCAGAGTTTCAGGCAATAATGCCCGTGCGCGGCAAAATTTTCAACTGCCTTAAAGCCGACTACAACCGTATTCTGCAAAACGAAATAATCACAGACCTAATGCGCGTTTTGGGTTGCGGTGTGGAAATAAAACACAAGACAAAGCAGGGCAAAAATGCAGGCGATTTCGACATAAACCGCCTAAACTGGAATCGCATAATAATATGTACGGACGCGGACTATGACGGCTACCATATCCGCACATTAATCCTAACCATGCTGTACCGCCTAACCCCCACGCTAATCGAGCGCGGCAAGGTATTCATAGCCGAGTCGCCCCTTTACGAAATAACCGCAGGGAAAGAAACCTACTTCGCCTACACCGAACGCGACAAGGCAGAAATAATCGCGGACGCGGAAAAAAACGGCAAGAAGTGCCACCTCCAACGCTCCAAAGGCCTTGGCGAAAACGAACCCGAAATGATGTGGCAGACCACCATGAACCCCGCCACGCGCCGCCTTGTTCAAGTAATCCCCACCGACGCCGCAAAAACCCAAGAGATGTTTGAAATCCTACTTGGCGACAATCTCCGCGGCAGAAAGGATTTCATTGAAGAATTTGGCCACCTGTATATAGACCTTTCGGAAACGGGCTGAGTTATGGGAAAAACGGAAAAATTTTTGTTGATGACGATAGGTTTATAACAATCCAAACGCACGCAGGTTCATCCTTTGTGTGCATTGGTTTAATCCTGAAGAAAGGGTGAAGAATGTGCTGAATTTCAAAAAACGTTCAAAAAGCATAACTATTGTAGCGGCTGTACTTGTACTGATTCTCGGATTTGGGTTATTAACAAGTCAAGCGGGGGAAAACACAGGAGTTCCTTTGATTGGCAACGGTTTTGTTTTTGAAATACCTCATGTTGAGGCAGGAGAAGTAGTCCTAATCGGGCAATTAAACCTTAGACCGGGTGTGCGGTATAGGTATACATTCTCTGCAGAGAGTGGACAAGGTGTTTTTATTGCTTTGCACCGTTCGCCCGATATTGAAAGAGATGAGGACGTAATATGGTTTCAATTATTTGGTGGCGGCACAATTAACTCATCTGATGGATTTGGTGATTTAGGCTTCACAGGAATTATTCCCCAAACAGTTTATGTGTATATAGGCAGCAGAGGGCCGGGAAACACAGATTTAACCAATGTGACCGGTAGGATAGGACGTAACGGTTTTAATTTATTCAATGAACTTCGAGAGATTTTTCGTGATGATGAAACTCACAATGCGGTGGGTGAAAGCATTATAGGCGTTTTTTCAATTACTTCAGCAGCAGCGAGTGGGATTGCTCGGAATTTTGCAAACGAAAATATAGATAATTCACGGCGAATTACGATACATGACCCTGTTCTGCACGAAATGCATGACCCTCCTGTTTGGACTGTCAGAATAGATTATCGACATGGCTCTATTGGTACTTTTTCAGTAAGCACATTAACGATTGATGCAGAAACAGGGGCGATATTGAATTAAACATTGCGGGGGGATATGGTTCTTGGTCGGGCGAAAGAGAAGTGCCTATTGCTTCAGTATATACGATTGGTATATACTGAAAAAAAGGAGTTGGTGTTGTGCAAGTATCAACGGTTGTATCGCAGTGGGGCAACAGCAACGGTATTCGTGTGCCTGTTGAGATTTTGAAAAGGGCGCAAGTCGAGCTTAACGACAAGCTGTTTTTTGACGTGGACGAAAACGGAAGAATTATCCTAACAAGAGACCCGACACCAAGACCGGGTACGTTGGAATATCTATTCAAGGATTATACGGACGGCGCATTTCAAACAGAACTGCCCGACCTTGGCGAAGCAGTGGGGAATGAAAAATGGTGAACGGAACGCCGATACAAGGCGATATTATTAAAATCAACCTGAACCCTAAGCAAGGCCATGAACAGCAAGGCTACCGCCCGTATATATGCCTAAGCAATAAAATAATAAGTGACATAGCAAATATTGCTGTGTTTGCTCCAATCAGCAACACCAAGCGCAATTATCCGCTGTATGTAAAACTGCGCGACACAAAAACAACAGGCTCTGTATTGCTGGATCAAATAGTTACGATAGACTACAACGCCATAAATTTTGAGTTTGTTGAAAGTGTGGCTGATAACATTATAATCGAGCTTTTAGCGAAAGTTGTTTTAGTTTTTCAGCCAAACGAAAATAAAGGGCGATGATTTTAGTGGCTTAGGGCATACACGACTTCCATCAGCACAAGTCCTTGCGCGGGCATGGTTTTGCCTGCGTTTTCGCGTTTTAGGGATGTTATGATTTGGGGGATTTGTTGCGGTGGGAATTTCCCGAGACCTGCGTAAACAATCGTTCCCGCGATGATTCGCACCATGTTGTAGAGGAAGGCGTTGCCTGTTACGGTAAGGGAAATCAATCCGTTTGGCTGTGCGGAAACTTCGCAGGCGAAAATTTCGCGCACGGTGGTTTTGGCGTTGCCGCCTGTTGCGCAAAAGGCGGCGAAGTCGTGTTTACCCACGAAAAACGCGGCGGCGGTTTGCATTGCGGAAAGGTCCAAGGGGCGCGGAACAAACGCGCTGTATCGGTGCAAGAGCGGGTTTGGGCAGGGCGCGTTGTAAATATTGTATACATATGTTTTTTGAACCGCGCCGAAGCGTGGGTTAAATTCTTCGGAGACGACTTCCGCCGCAGTTACGGAAATATCCTGCGGCAAATATGCAATAAGAACTTCGGGCAGTTTTGCAATGGGTATTTTTAAATCGGGAGCGAAAAAAGAAGCGCGTTGTCCCATTGCGTGAACGCCCGCGTCTGTACGGGAAGCGGCGCGAACCGTTATGGTTCGGTCAAGCAACGCCGAAAGCGCGTTTTCTAATTTTTCTTGTATTGCAAGGGCGTTTTCTTGGCGTTGCCAGCCCGCGTAATTTGTGCCGTCATATGCCACGGTTAGTAAAATCTGCATGAGAATCTTCTTTCCAAAAGTTCAAATGTGTGTTATAAATTCTATCATACTTCGAGGCAGGGTGAAAATCCCTACCGGCGGTGATAGTCCGCAAACGTCCGAGCAAGAGACTTGGACGCCGATTCGGTGAAATTCCGAAACCGACGGTGATGTGTCGCGCTTTTTGCAACACTTAGTCCGGATGAGAGAAGGGAGTTTTTTATGCAACCGTTTTCGCAGAACCGCACAAAAAAATTGACCACTTTGGCAATGCTTATCGCAATGGCATTTATGGTTGGGGCAACATTTAGGATACGGCACGTTTTTGCCGCCGCGCCCTTTCTAACCTACGACCCCAAAGACGTGGTAATTTTGATAGGCGGTTTTTTATTTGGGCCTGTTTCGGCATTGCTTATGTCTGTGATTCTCGCGTTTTTGGAAATGGCTACCGTAAGCGTTACGGGGTTCATTGGCGCGATTATGAACGCACTTGCCAGTGCGTCTTTTGCGTGTACCGCCGCGTTTGTGTATTCCAAACGGCGCAATATTCAGGGTGCGGTTGTGGGGTTGGCACTTGGTTGCGTTGTTGCAACCGCTACCATGCTTTTGTGGAACTACGCCATCATCCCGCTGTATGTGCCGGGCGCGACCCGTGAATCTGTAATGGCAATGATGATTCCCGTTTTGCTTCCGTTTAATCTAATCAAAACAAGCCTTAACGCCGCAATCGCCTTGCTTCTTTATAAGAAGGTCGTTGCGGCGTTAAAGGCGGCGGGGTTGTACGCCGAGCAACCAACAGAAAAAACGCATTCGCGAACCCTTGGCAGAATTGTAACAGTTTCTGCCGCAGTGATTGCGATTGCGTTAATCGTGTTGTTGCTCGTGATTAGAAATTCTTAGGGCAAACTAGGGGCGGCGGCAATCGACACGGCATGACCAACCAGCCATCGTGCAAGCAGAATTAGGTCGGCGGTGGTTATTTCATTGTCGCCGTTTACATCAGCGGCGCGTAGGCAAATTGAGATGCTTTCGCGATACGCGGGGGCAGTGGTAAGCCATCGCGCAATGCGTGTTGCGTCTGCGGAGGTAACTCTGCCGTCATCGTTGGCGTCACCGATTGCAAACGGATGAACACGCCCCGCACCCTCGCAAATATTACATACTAAAATGGGACTACAATCGCACGGGTTGCAGTATTCACAGCAATCCCCTGAATCTTCGCAGTAATCACAGTCAAAAGTGGGGCAGTCGCACGGATTGCATTCGTCGCAACACTCGCCAGAGTCTTCGCAATAATCACAGTCAAAAGTGGGACAATCGCATGGGTTGCAATATTCGCAACACTCGCCCGAGTCTTCGCAGTAATCGCAATCAAACGGCGGCGGTTCGGGCGGGTTGCCGTCCCCTACGCGCAGAATGAAATCCACCGTCGCGCCCGGCGGAATAAGAAACGCATTGGCGGGAAGGAAGAACGTGCGCAGTTCCATGCCCGCGTCTGCGAAGGCTGTATTGGTTGCGGCGGCGTTTGCCATTGCGCCGCCGAAAGACACGAAATCATGTGTAGCCGCCGAGCCGATTGTCCCCGGCACAAGCCAGCGCGAACCAACGGGGGCGTGACTTACCGCGCCGAACACGTCCACCCCGTTCACGCGAATGCCGTACAGCGAAACGGGAAGCATATCAGGTGACCGCGCCGCAAGCGGCAGGGCTACATATATATCGCGGTGAGTTCCGTGAAGCACACCCGCCCTGCCGTCTGTGGCGTTCGGCCAAGTTACGGAATGGGTAATATCTTGGTGGGCGGTAATATCAAAATGCATTTGCGAACCCGCAGAGGCGTTGTTAAATCCGCCCGTACTCCAGTCGTCCGCACCTGCCGCGCTTAGCGTAAACATATACAGGAACAGCGTCGCGTGGTTTATGTCGGGGTATGTCGTCCATTCGGCGGTTAGGGTTACGGGGTGCGTGGGCATGGTGAACGTGGTTGCCCAAGCGGTTGGGTCTATGCCGTGCAGGGCGGAGATATCGGCGGTGTACGCGCAGTCTGCAATCGTCCAGCGAAGGAACGCGCTTCCCGCGTTTTCGCCCGCATTTACGGAAACGGTATTGCCTTCAATTCGGTTGCCCGCGCCTTGCGGATTAGTGCCGTCCGTGATTATCGTAAGCATATGAGTCACGGGGGGCGTTCCGTCTGCAATGGCGAAAACGTGGGTGTTTCGAGGCATTATGATATATGTGTTTGGCATTGCGGCGGTGTAACCCGGCCAAAATTGTACATCTTCCGTAACAACCCAGCCCCCGAATAAAGCGGGGTTTTGCTGGTTGGCTCGAAGGGGTACCCTTGCGCCCGCCACAACGCGCCGCATATGGGTGTGGCCGTTTGCGGTTGTGCCGTCCGTAACGGTTAGCGGACTGCCAACGGGCGTCCACTCGTTGCCGCTGGCGGCTACCATCGTAAGGATATTTATATAGTCGCCGTAAAAATTGAAGGACGACGGCGCGGGAAGCGCGGGATTAGCCCGTTGCCAGCCGCTGTTAAGCCACGCTTGCGGCCCAAACACAGCCGCAGGAACAAGCATGGGCCCGCCGAACGCATTGCTGGTTTGCCCGATATTTCCCCATTGGTCGGTGTTTGGGCGGCCGTCCAGCCATCTGCCGTGGACGCTGTTGAAATTGTTATTGTTTTGTTGCGCGTGCCAGTTGTTAAGCGCGGCAATGGTGATATCGCTGTATTGGTGCGGGGTTCTGCCCGAGAAAAGCAAATCAACCCCCAGCCGCCACGGCACACGGCAAGCGTTCCAGTGCGTCGCGCCATCGGAGGAGGTTTCGTGAAAACTTCCGCCGCCCGTGTGTTGCGGCGGAATAATCCAAATGTTTCCCGTGCCGTCGGGTTGCGGGTTTGAATTTACATGGTCGAAACGGATAAAGTCGGGCAAAATACCCGTGTTAGGCAGCGGCCCTGCTGTCGCGCCCTGCCCGCCCGGCTGATGCCATTGCCGCACAAACCTGTGAGAATCGTATGTTACATTGATTACGCGCTGCCAATCACGTTGCGGATTGACTTCCGCAAACGCTTTCAGGTGTTGCATTATGTGGTCGGAGGGGCGTGACAATCTGCCGCCCGCGGTGTTGCTCCCCGCCCAGTTTCCAATTTTAAGAAAGTATCCCGCGTTCACGGTTGCTTCCGTGCTTGCGCCCGCGTGGCGACTGTGGTGAACGGTTGTGTCGAAAAGTTCCTGTACCATTCGCCGCGCCCATTCCAAATACGTGTGGCCGACGGTTCTGTTGTAGCGGTGAACGGGACACCATGCGGGTTCGTGACCCCATTGCTCGGACGCAAGAATGAGGGCGTACGCCATATCCATAGAGCCGTCCGTTGCGGTGGAGGGCCCCGTCTCGCGCTGAAAGAACCCGGGCGAACCCGGCCTTTGCGCCCCGCCGAACACATGATGAATAGACCACGCCATCTGGTACGAATGCCCAAAGCCCGAAGGCGGCGTTCCGCCACGATATGTGTTGTTGTTCACATTGGCGTTCCAGCCCTGATGCCCGCTTGTGGCGTGTACAAAGTGCGAAGGCCAAAAGCGCAAACTGCGAAACATTGCATCAAAATATGTTTGAAAACTTACCGAGTTTGGCAACCCCGCCTGATAAGTAAAATGCGCCCTAAGTGGCGCGGGAAGCCCGCTCCAAAGCACATGGCGCATTGTCCTGTCGCCGAAAGCCCCGCCCAAAACGATATCTTCCGACCCTGCCAGCATTACAATCATAAGCATTCCGTAACCCATGGATTCGCAAACCGTCACGCGGTAAGATGTTGGCGTTTGCGCCGTACCGCCCGTGCCCGCGTCCAGCGTTGTTACCATACGGAAGCCCGCAGGGTCGTCCCAAGTTGCGGGGTCAACCAAAAAAATGCTTCCCGTTCCGCCCTGCCCCGCCGCCCTAAACAACGAAGACCTGTTTGCGGGAAGCGGCGAACCCGTAGAATTTGGCGTATCAACCATATTCGCAAACTGCCGCAAAATATCCATATTGGCAGAAACCTGCCCCGCAGGCATATTCATCAGCTCCACAACCAGTCCGTTATCCATCCCCGCCTGCGGAAACGGCCTAAGCGGCGTATTATTCGGGTTAATCTCCGCAAACGGCTGCGCATTAACCACCATGGCACCAATAGTAACCATCACAAACGCTTGCAAAAATACGAAAACAAAAGCCCTAAACATTTTCATATATTCCCACCCCTTCGTTTAACCGATTGCTGCTAACTCGTTTACATACTGTATAACCTTTGCCCTGTTATGCTGTGGCAATAGTTCAAAGTTGCGGAATAATTGCCGGAACTCTGCCAACTCATCATCCGAAATTGTAACAGTTCTTGTGTTTAGTTGTAGATTACCGCGTTCATACTCGACTGCATCATTGCAAGCTGTCATTAAATCGTCAAACAATTCTTTGTCCATAGAATTACTCCCCTTTCAGTTTTTCAATTACCTGTTTAAGTTGCTTTTTTTGCTCCTGCGTTAAATCCTCTTGTTTACTTTTAGGGTAGCACAAAAGCAAGTGAATATGCGATTTGCGAACTAAATCTATATAAATAATTCTACTTCCGCCGCTTTTACCTTTACGATTGCCGCCCAGTACCCATCGAACTTTAACCGCCCCACCCGTCCCCGAAATCCTATCACCTGCATTGGGATTAGCCAACAAATAATCTTCAAATTCCATCAAGTCAGAATCAGTCAATCCCATTTTATGCCATTGGATTTCAAAGGGTTGGGAGCGGATAAATTGCCTTGTCATTATTTTTCGTCCTTTACGCCTTGCAATCACTGTTCTAAAAAAGCCCTTGAATCGTTGATAAATTCAAGAGCTTTCATGCTACCCCCAACAGGACTTGAACCTGCACGGTCTCCCACCAGAACCTAAATCTGGCGCGTCTGCCAATTCCGCCACGGGGGTATGTTTCTGTCGGATTATAGCACAGGCGCGGGAGCATTTCAACCTTTCTGCCAAACTCGTGCGGCGATGATTGTCATGTCGTCTTTTAATCCGTTGCGAGAGCGGCGTTCCGCTTCGGAAAGCAAATGGTCTGCAAGGTCTTGGGGGGCGGTGAAGCGGCAGGTTTTTAGGGCTTGCTTCAACCAGTTTTCGTTGTAGCGTTCGCGGAGATGGTCGCCGCTTTCGCCATCCGTTCCGCGTTCTTCAATCCCTGCGCCGGCGCAGGTTACGCCGTCTGTTACCATTAAAATTATATCGCCGTGGCGCAGTTCTTTTTCGGTTACTTCAAGGTCAACATCGTTTAGCATTCCTATCGGCAGGGATGAGGATTTGATTACGCTAACGTGTCCGTCGCGCAACAGGAAAGTTTCTGCCGCGCCTATTTTTATAAATTCGGCGCGGCCTGTGTACAGGTCTACGGAGCAAATATCCAGCGTGGAAAATGATTCTTCACTGCTTTTCAAAATAAGCACGGAATTTATCATCCGCACCGCCAACTCCTTGTCGAAGCCGCTTTCTATGAAGTCCTCCAAAAGCCCAACGGTTGCCGCGCTTTCGCGGCGGGCGCGTTCGCCGCTACCCATTCCGTCGGAGAGGACGAGAAGGCAAGAGCCGTTTCGCAGTTCCATTGCGGAATAACTGTCGCCCGACCCGCGAGAACTTTTGGCGCGACGCGCAACCCCGCTGGTTATTCGCAATTTCTGGTCTTCCATGAAACGGGCATTGCACACGCCGCTTTTAATGTTGCAGTCGCCGCTTTCCACGCGCATTTTTCGCTTGAGTACGGCGTTAAGCACGGGCAAGATTTCGTTGGCGCAAACTTTTTTGCCTATGCAGGGCTTGTGATTTATGGACACACGATATTTCCCCGCGTTGTCTTCCAAAACGATTACGCCTGTGACTTCTATTTTTTGTTTCAGAAGTTGCATTATCATTTCTTCTTCAAGACCTTCGTGAAAACGCAGAGACATATCAATTTCGTCCGACAGGCATTTTACAATGCCCGATACGCCGTGCAGTTGCTGACTGATTAATTCGCGGCTTTCGGCGATTCGATTGTGCCACGCTAAATCGTTGCGGTAGATGTTGAAAATCGCGTTAAGCTCGTTTAGCAATGCCTTGGGCGATTTGCATTCCTTTCGGAAATGCTCGCTCATGTCGTCCACGGTTGCCGCGCCGCTTGTGGCGCATACGTTTAACAACGAAAAGATTTCGCTGTGCGTGTTGTAAAGTTCGTCTTCCCAGCAATATTCGCGACTTGGGCAGGTGCCGCAAGCGCGTTTTGTAAGGTCGTCGATTAACAGTGTGATGTCGCCCTTATTTAGCCCCGTTTTCGGTTTGGAAAGCCCGCTGAAAGTGTCCGCCAATTTCGCAAACGCAGATGAAAAACTGTCCAGGCGGCGAGTAGTCTCCTCCTTGATTTTTTCCATATAATCGTCCGCGCTGTCCAGCACGGGATTGATTGCCGATGCCACATTAAAATAGAAGGACTGCGGCGTTAGAACAAACGCCAAACCCGCAGCAATAAGCCCGTACACCATGGAAAAACTAAGCCAGTACCGTGCAAGCAAAAACAACGCGCCCGCGCCGACCAAGCCGATTCCCGCAATCACCGCCGCACGACTGAAACGCTTGAAAAATCCACCCGCAAAACCGCCGCCCAAGCCCGCAAGCCCAAGCACCAAGCCCCACTCCGCGCCCCAGTAACCCGCCAAATGCAGGAAGAAACCCATTAGCATTCCCGCCGCCGCCGCCATGCTCGCGCCGCCCTTAAACGCCACAACACACAGCACATACACGCAGAAGAAAATCCGCAGCGGCAAACTCCCTACATATATATCAGACGCGCCCGCAATCACGCCCGAAAAAACAATGGTAACAGAAACAATATCTTCCCCCGAAAGAAGCTTCGCCTTGCGTCGCCGCGCCGTGAAAACAACATACGCCCGCTTCAAAATAAACGTAAGCCCACCCGCCAAAAGCGTTTCCAAAACAATAACCGCCGCAAAAAACCAGCTCATGCCGTACATCGAACTCACAAGCATTCCCGCAACAAAAACACACGCCGCCGCCGCAACCGAAAGCCACGGCAGACGCAGTAAATTCCTACGTTCCCCACGAGAAATATGTAACGCCGTTACGTAATACACACAAAGCAAAACCACCGCAACAATGTACCGCGAAACAAACAAATCGCCAAGCCTTGTAACCAGCCCCACCAGCACAAACGCCGCTGTAAGAAAAAATCCTTGCGCAAAAAACGCCGCCAAAAACGGAATCGCCAACGGATTAATAAACCCAAAAACCTGCGCCCGTCCTATAAAAAAACCAAAAACACAAAACAGCGCAAGCGCAAGCTCTTTTTTACCCGGCGCGGTTGGCTTCTTTGTCTCGGCAGAACGCCCCCGCACACCAATTGGAATATGCATAAATATCACCCGCCACCTATTAGACCTATCCGGGGATTCCGCAACGCCGCCTTGGCGGTCAAATTTCTGCCACCCTGCGTCGACTGCTCCTAGCGCACGCTCCACGTGCGCGTCGTCGCCGTCTCCTTGATTGGCAAAAATTTTACTCGCCAATTCGTCATTTCGGAATCCCCGGACAGGTCTATTGTAGACAATCCCCCCCTGTGGCTTTTGTAAAATTGTGGCAGTACGCTGATGAAAATTTCGACAGGTTTCGCGTAGCTTAGTACGGTAAAAAATCAAGAAACCGCAGCTTGTCAGCTTCCGTAAGTTTGCCGATAGGAGTTTTGCCATCCCATGCAACTTTTGGCAGGTTGCGGATGGTAGCTGTGTCAATATAAGATGGTTTATCAAGCCCTGCTTGTTGCCAATCGTTTATTTTAAAATATTTGCTTCGGATAACTTCGCTTTTCTCATCGTAACGAGTAGTTATATTAAACACCGACAAAACCGTATCTTGCCGCTCTATAACCAACACAGGCCGAAGTTTGCCGCTACCCTCCCACGCAACATAGGCTATGAAAATATCAAAAATTTCCATCAACCATTCACAGCCCAGTCATAAAGCTCCGGGTCTTTGTCTTTGTCAATAACTATGTGCCCTTCAGCATTTACCTCGACTGTTTTGCGCGGGATGTTTTGGGCGTTTATAGCTGCACTCAACTGCTCATCAAGAGAAAGTCCCGATTTAGGCTGAAACGGTATTTGACGCTCCGTTATAATCTGCCTGTAATACATATCAATGGCTGTTGTATGGTCTAAACCCATGCTCGCTAAAAGCTGTGCGGCTCTTTCCTTTACGCCTTTGTCGATTTTAACATTCAATGTTGATTTTGTAGCTACCATTTTTTATCACCTTCCTACATTACTATTCTGGTATGTTGTACTGCTGTTGTCAATATAGTGGAAGTGTTTTGGGTGGTCTATTTTATTTCTATCCCAAAAATTCGATTGCCGCGAGTGCCTACGACTATCATATTTTCAAAAACGATTGGCGAAGCTTCTACGTTGCCGCCGAGATTAATGCGGTAAAGTTCTTCGCCGGTTGTGCCGCGCAGAAGGAACATTCTGCCTGCGGAATCCGAAACGATTATATAGCTTGTGCCGCAAACGGTGTAGACCGCAACGGGCGAACTCCAACCGAATGTGGGCATTGCAAATTCCCAAACGGTTTCGCCTGTCTGTTTGCAGAAGGCGAAAACCGTGCCGTAGCTTGCCCGCCCAAGGGTACGGGCAACGGAGAAGATTACCAAGTGCGAAATATCGTGTTGCCCGACAACGGGGGTCGCAAGCACGCCGCCGTTTACATATGTGTTGTACCCGCAACGAATTTCGCGCCGCCAAAGGGTTTCGCCCGTGGCGGCATCAAGCTTGCGAATGTATGCGTATCCCGCTTGCATTCGCAAATCCACCTGCGTCCCTTTAAAAATCACCAGCCGCTGATTTTCTTCTTCCCATTCCAAAACCAAAGTGGCGTCGGAATCGTCGCCAGAATCCATGACCCAAACGGGCTCCATGGTGTGCAAATTCAAACACTGCACCCAGCCCGCGTTGTCTGCAAAAAAGGCGTATCGTCCGAATGCCGCAATGGAATTTTCGATACCCAATCGGCGGCTGCCCCTGTGCGTGTATCGCGAAATAATGGGCGCAACAGAAATCGTACTCTCTTCGCGGTTGAAATCCGTGTTAAGAACCATGCTGTACACAACATTATTTTCGCCCGCAAGAATCATTCTGTCTTGGTTCGGCACAAACAATGGATTGCCGTCGAAAGCCCCCCATGGGCGCGGCGAAAACGCATCCCGCCCGCCCAAATGAAACAACTCCCGCCCCGTAATCAGACAGAAAATAAAATACCCAAACCGTCCGTATTCACGAACAAGGTCGCCCTGCCCCACGTACAACAGCGGATATCCCCTCGCGTCCACCGTTACGCCGCCCTTGATGATATCGCCAAAGTGAATGCGCGGCCGCGTTTCTTCTCCGGAATACAATTCAAAAAAATATATGAATCCGTCCATCGCACCCTGAATAACCTCTACAAGCCCTTCGCGCTCTCGCATATGCTCGTGCAGGTTCATCATTTGCCGAATGTCGCAGTCCCATTTTATGGCAACAGGTTGCCCCGTCCAGCCGACTCCGCTCCACCGCCCCAGCGACCCCGTGCGAATTTCATACCGCACCTGCAGTCGCTCTTCCGCCACGGTCGCATATCCCCATGCAGGGCTGTTGCGAAAATTATCCCCGCGAAAAGTTGTAACCCCAATCACGTCCGTATAATCCCACGGCATACCAAAATGAATCGTGTCCAGCGTCATATACTCGCTTATCCGATTCGTAAACGAAAACCGCGGGAAATACGCAGGGTCGGTTTCCGCCACAGGCGCGGGCGAAAATACCTCCCACGGATGAGGTGTAGGCGTTGGCGTTGGTTCGGGTGTGGGTTGTGGCGTAGGCGTAGGTGTCGGCGTTGTGGCATCCGCGCCTTCCGCCGTTGTTCCTGTCGATTCCGCCGTTGCTCCGTCTTCCCCCAATCCCGTGTCGCCTTCCGTCCCCGCAAAAACAGGAGCGGCTTCCCGCTCCCGGCTCTCCAATAAATCCCCAAAGCACCCCGTCATTACCAATACCATCGCCGCAACAGCAACCGCCGATGCAAAAAATTTTTTGTTCATAAGTATCTGCCATCCCCATCTTTAACGATAAATTTCTTTTCTATGCCCAATTTTAATTACCACAACCATGCATACATTGTCCCTGATGTCGCAAATAATGCGATATTTACCCGCTTCGTATCGCCAAAATCCCTTTAACCGCCCCGTTAGCGGCTTGCCATGCGAACGCGGATTTGACGCAGCAAAACCAAAATGTTTTCCCAAATAATTATTTATTTGCGTCTGCGCGTATTTGTCCATCTTGCTGAACTGCTTTTCAGCCTTATCGGTAAAAATTAATTCGTACCGCATAAGCCCGCCCTTTTTTGCACTTCGCTCCAAGAATAAGTTACCAATGTGCCATCAGATACTTGTTTTTCGTATTCCTCAATATCTCTTAAATCATCATGATATTCCATTTGCGCCCAAACAGCGTCAAGCACCAGCGAGGAAACACTTTTACCTGTAACGTCTGCAAAGTGTTTAATCCTTTCGTAATCTCTTTCCGTAACGTCAATATTCATGCATTTTGTTTTTGCAACCATACAATCAACCCTTCGTATGATATATTTTCTACCATTGTACTTGATAAACACAAAAATGCAAATTGCTCTTTTACAGCAAAACAAAAACCGCGCAACGAATTTCGTTGCGCGGCATTGCGCCGAGAACTTATTTTTTAAGAAAAATACTCCTTAACCTTGTCAAACCAACGCTTCTTGTGGTTTACATAATCGTCGCCCATGGCATCGTTGAATTGCATTAGAATTTCGCGTTGCTTGTCCGTCATGGTGGTTGGGACGGTTACGTTTAGTTTTACGATTAGGTCTCCGATACTGCGCGGGTTGTGTACGTTTGGCACGCCCTTGCCGCGCATTTGAAGCACCGTGCCGGGCTGTGTGCCTGCCTTTACGGTGTATTTTTCTTCGCCGCCGTCAAGGGTTGGAACAGAGATTTCGTCGCCCAAAGCGGCTTGTACAAACGTAATTGGAATTTCCAGATAAAGATGGCTTCCGTCACGGGAAAACAGCTTATGCGGTGCGACTGCCACAGTAATGTAAAGGTCGCCTGCGGGCGCGCCTTTTTCACCCATTTCGCCCTTGCCGCCCAAACGGATGCTCTGCCCGTTGTCAATGCCTTTGGGGATATTAACTTCCAGCGTTTTCGTGGTGCGAACGCGCCCTTGCCCACGGCATTTTTCGCACGGCTCTTTGATGATTCTGCCCTCGCCCTTACACGCAGAACATGGCACAACCTTCGTTACCATTCCGATAAAACTTTGCTGTGTAATCCGTTCCGAACCCGTGCCGTTACACTTTTTGCAACTTTCGGCATAAGTACCCGTTTTCGCGCCGCTTCCCTTACACGTATCACAGGCGTCATAGGTTTGAATTTGCACCTCTTTGGTCGCGCCGAAAACAGCCTCTTCAAATTTAATTTGGACACGCATTTGCAAATCCGCGCCGCGTCTTGGACGCGGTTTGGAACGACCGCCGCCGCCAAAGATATCACCAAAATCCATGCCACCGCTGCCAAAAAACGAGCCAAAGATATCATTGATATCCACGCCGCTTCCATGGAAACCGCCGCCCCCGCCGCCTTGTTCAAACGCCGCGTGGCCAAACTGGTCATACGTTTTACGCTTCGACGAGTCACTAAGAACGCCGTAGGCTTCGCTAATCTCCTTAAACTTTGCCTCGGCATTCTTGTCGCCCGGATTCGCGTCCGGATGATACTGCTTCGCCAATTTCCTATATGCTTTCTTCAACTGGTCATCGGTCGCGCCGCGCTCCACGCCCAGTTGCTCATAATAATCTTTTTTGTTCGCCATGTTGGCCCCCTAGATAATTTTAAAGATAAGACCTTGGGGGGAGAGGGAACTTTGAAAAGTTCCCTCTCCCCCCAATAC
>WQSG01000038.1 GCA_009788055.1 Defluviitaleaceae bacterium
ATGAGCATTTTCACCAAAGGCAAAAGCCCTGTTCTGCTGGTTTTATTACCATTTTTTGTCCAACCCTTGCGGGAGCGACAAAGAGAAGTATACCCACTTCCCATCACCATGTCAAGGCTTTTTTTAAATTATTTTGTAAATTTTTTGCCCGGCAAGAAAACCGCGTAAATTTGCGCATTCGGCACAATAACGATATACTCATTTTAAAGAAAAAAACTCAACGGGGCTGATAAAATGAACCAACCCACGGACTACAGATATTTATTATCTTCACGAAATGACGCAAGCAAAAAAAAGCAAAGCTTCTATATAAAGACGTACGGTTGCCAGATGAACGAACGCGATTCCGAAAAAATGGCGGGGCTTCTTTTGCAGATGGGATTTGTCGCCGCAGAGTCGCAGGACGATGCAGATATTGTAATTTACAACACCTGTTGCGTGCGCGAAAGCGCGGAGGATAAAGTTCTCGGGCACCTTAGCATTTTGCGCAGGCAAAAAACGGAGCGCAAATTTATTCTTGCGGTGGGCGGTTGCATGACACAGCAAAAGGATATGGTTTCGCTCTTGGAAACCAAGCATAAATATGTAGATATTATTTTTGGAACAGCAAACCGTCACCGCTTGCCCGAATTTCTTTGGCGCGTAATTGAAAGCGGCGAACGCGTTGCAGATATCTCCGAGGGAGACGAAAACGAGTTCCCCGAAATCACCGACATTCCCGTAACAACGCGGGAATTTGCGCACAAAGCCGGCGTTAATATAATGTACGGTTGCAATAATTTTTGTTCATACTGCATTGTGCCGTACGTGCGGGGGCGGGAGAAATCGCGCCCTGTTTTGGATGTCATTGAAGAAATCAAGGCACTTGCAAAAGACGGCGTAAAAGAAATTATGCTACTGGGGCAAAATGTAAATTCCTATGGGGGTGAATGGTGGGAGGCAGATGTGCATATTCCCGCGACGGGGGAATGTCACAAGTATAAGCCCGAAAAAAACGCAACTTTCCCCGAGCTTCTAAAACTCGTGAACGAAGTCCAAGGCATCGAACGCATCCGCTTCATGACTTCGCACCCGAAAGATTTTTCCGACGAATTAATCGCCGCCCTGCGCGATTTGCCAAAGGTGTGCAAGCACGTACATCTGCCGTTGCAATCGGGAAGCACCCGCGTTCTTGCAGACATGAACCGCAACTACACCAAAGACGATTACATTTCTCTTGCGTTGCAATTGCAGGAAGCCATCCCTGAAATCGCCATCAGTACAGATATAATCGTGGGCTACCCCGGCGAAACGGAAGAAGACTTCGCTGACACGCTGGACGTTGTAAAACGCATACAATTTTCCGGCGCGTTCACCTTCATTTATTCCAAGCGCAGCGGAACGCCCGCCGCCGACCGCACAGACCTTATCCCGCGCAAAACCGCCAACGAACGCTTCGACCGCCTAACCTCCGAACTCTACCCCATAATGACCCGCAAAAACGAAGCGAAAATCAACCACACATTCCCCACGATGGTGGAAGAAACCACAGGCTACGGCATTTACAAAGGCCGCATCAACGACCACACGCTGGTTCATTTTCGCTCTAAACAGGAACTCTCGCCCGGCGACACAGTTCCTGTTCAAATTAACACAGCAAAAACGTTTTATGTAAGCGGAACGCATTAATTCGCACCGTTTACAATCCGCATGAATGGGCATAATATAAGAATCAGGAAGCATTATACAAAACAGGAGGATTTTTCATGTCACAAAATTTAAAAGGAACAAAAACGGAAGCCAACTTGATGTCGGCATTTGCGGGTGAATCCATGGCGCGCAACAAGTACACCTACTACTCTGCGCAGGCGAAAAAAGAGGGCTTTGTGCAAATTTCAAACATCTTTGAGGAAACCGCAAACAACGAAAAAGAACACGCGAAAATGTGGTTCAAACTTTTGCACGACGGCAAAATTCCGGACACCGCCGCAAATCTGAAAGATGCCGCCGCAGGCGAACACGAAGAATGGACAAGTATGTATGCAGACTTTGCAAAAGTCGCAAAAGAAGAAGGCTTCGACCATATCGCGTTCCTTTTTGAAAAAGTAGGCGCAATCGAAAAAGAACACGAAGAACGCTACAACGCGCTTCTCAAAAACGTTTTAGACGAAACCGTTTTCCGCAAAGACACCGCCGTAGAGTGGGAATGCGCCAACTGCGGCCATCGTCACCACGGCGAAACCGCACCCGATGTTTGCCCCGTTTGCGCACACCCAAAAGCGTTTTTCTTGATTGCTTCACGGAATTATTAAAAAACTTTGACAAGAATCGGCAGTGAACTTCATCGTGATTTAAAAACCGCGCAACTGCGCGGTTTTTGTGTTAAAATGCATAGTATGAAAATTGTTGCGATTTTTTTGATGATTAACGTTGCGGTGCTTGTTTTGGCGGGTGCTTTTTTTGTGATGCCTGCGGCGGGAGATTTACGGGGCGGGCAGGCGAGTGTGCATCGGCTGGAGCGGCGGTATGCGGCGGAACGCAGATTTTTGGCGGACTATGAAGAAAATTTGCGTGAGATTGCGGAGATTAGGGCAGAGAGTTTGGTTTTGCGAAGTTATGAGAAAATTCCTGCGCTTGCGGAAATTTCGCGAATGGGTGCGGCGTACGGGTTGGAGGGCGTGGAGTTTAGCGCGGCAGAGACTTCGGTTGGATATATGGGGGCTGTGCGCATTTTTGAAACGCGGGTTCGGGCAGAGTACACGGGTTCGTTTGCGGATATGGTTGCCTTTTTGCAAGGGTTTTCCGAAAGCTACGGCATGGTGCGTTCATTTTCCGTGACTAACGCCGCCACCCGCGACGGCGATTCCCATCTGCGGCTGGAATTTTCGCTGTTCGGGATGGGGGAGTAGGTTAGCGCGGTTGATTTTTATTTTGAATTGGTGCGAAAATGCTCGAAGCGAAGGCAGTTTTCCACGGTAGCTTTGGCGCGGGAATCCAGTGCGCGAAATTTGTTTAACATTTCGCGCTCGGAATCACTTAAAAAAGACGGAACGGCATCCGTCCGCCCAAGTAAATAATCAGTGCTTACTTCGTAAAAATCTGCAAGCATACATAACATTTCGTAGCTCATTTGACTTCTGCCGGTTTCATATGCCGAGTAGGTTTGCTGTGTAATATTCAGATACTGTGCAACATCGGATTGCATTAGTTTTTTTTGTTTGCGAATTTTTGCAATTTTTGAAGAACTCATAGCAACACCCCTAAAGTAGGGTATCGTGCAATTAACGTGCATTCAATTAATACGCACAAATGCTGTATTGCATAACGTAATCGACTTGACAATACGTAATAATGTTGTATAATTGCAGTTGCCAAAATTTTCACACAGAAGAAGGGAGCAACAAAATGAACAAACGCAAAGAACGCGCCAAAGGATTTATTGCAGGGGTTTTGCTGACGATTTTACTTTCGGGGGCGGTGACGGTTGCCGCAAATGCGGTTACACAGTATATAACCGTTACTTTTCGGGGAATAAGAATCGTTGTTGACGGCGAACAAATAACACCGCGTGACGGACATGGCAATGTAGTTGAACCTTTTATTTGGAACGGCACAACATATCTGCCCGTTCGTGCCGTTGCGGAAGCCGTAGGGCAAGATGTCCGTTGGGACGGCGCAACATCTACCGTGTACTTAACAAGCCCACTGCCGCCCGATATAATTCCGTTGCCAACGCCCCAACCTCCTGCGCCCACACCTCCACCTGCGCCGCGTCCGCAATCGCTGTTTGATGCGATTCAGCCATTTGAAAGCGGTGGACGGAGCAATACAGTAGGCTTGGGTTTAGCTACCGTAACTATGATGGGAAACACATATGCGAATGCGTTAAGAACATGGACTAACAATATATTTGCTGCGTCTCCATGGGAACATCGGAATCTGAATCGGCAGTACACCACCATTACCGGGACGATAGGCCGCACAGATGGCTCCGGTCAGGGAACGTCAACAATAACCTTTCTTGGTGACGGAATACAGTTGGCATCATTTTCGGTTGATGGTAATACCACGCCTACTGAAATTTCTGTGGATGTAACCGATGTTTCTGTGCTACGGATACAATTTGATGTGTCGGGGCGCGGAGCAATGATTGCCTTCGCCAACGCCATGATTGAATAACCCTGCTTCAATGAGAATATAAAACGCAGAAAGGGGCAATAAAGTGCAAAACATGGGGAATCTGTTGAAAGAAGGAAGCGGAAAGGATAGCAACGCTATCGTAGGGTGGATTGCGTATTACGTGGTTGGCGCGCTTATTTCTTTCGTGTTGGCTTATGTGCTTGGTTATACCGAGGTAAGGGGCTGGATGGGTACAACATCTGTGCGGAATTCGTTTTGGTATTTCTTTGTTGCGATTGGGATTGTCGAAGTCATCCTTGCGCCGCTTACCGCATGGACTATTGCAAAAACCCGTATCAAAGTTTACGAAAACGGAGTTGTAGGAACGGGTATTTCAAAATGGTTTTATTTGGGGGATATACGAACATTCGATTTTATGCTTTCGTATGAGCAAGTAACGGTTGACCTGAACGGCGGACAAATAGTTGTTCATGGGGCGGGAACTCATTACAAGGTATATGTAAATAATGGCACGGAAATACAGCAATCTGTTTTTCGACAAAAGAATGGGATACCGCAATCCGTGGAAACGCCAGAAAATTCTATGCCGACACATGAAAAGAAAGGTGTTTGCATCACCTGCGACAAGGAATTTGGCAGTAGTTCATGCACGTATTGCGCGCACCGTCCGGCATAATTCACTACCCGAAAAATTCGGTCAATTTTAAATTGACCGAACATACATAAATCGTTAATGAATACTGCGGCAACTTCTGAAGTTTTTTGTCGAACTTTTTTTCAAAAAAGTTCGTGGGGTTCGGGGCAACGCCCGAGAACTTTCCCGTTTAACTTGCGAAAACCCCGCACATAATGTATAGTTTCAGTACGAATGGAGCGTATTGGATGAAATTTGCAAGCGGGATAAAGTATCGGAAGCCCATGCTTATGGCGGCGGATTTTTTCTTATTTTCCGCGAGTTATTTTAGTGCGTGGTTTATGCTTATGCGGCGGATTGTTTTTGATGAGTACGTCAACACTATGTTGTTGGGGTATGTTTTTTTTATTGCGATATTTTTTGCGGTTTACTGGGCGTTTGGGATGTATGAAAGCCTTTGGCGGTACGCAGAGGCCTATGAATTTTTGAAGTGCATGATTGCAATAATGGTTGCGATGGCGGCGTTTTTGACGGTTACGTGGTTTGTGTTTCAGCCGCCAAGGGTGACGCGGCGGTTGCCATTTACGGTGTACGGCGTTTCGGCGGCGGCGGCGGGCGGAAGCACGTTGTTTTTTCGGACAGCGTACAGGGCTTTTAGGGCGAACAAGACGAGGCGGCGAGGCGGCGAGAAACGTAAAAAGGTGCTTATTGTAGGCACAAGCGAGACGGGCGTTGCGGTAATTCAAGGGCTGGAGCGAAACCCCACCCAGCGGTACGAAGTGGTTTGCGCCGTTGACGATAACCCTGCGATGGTGGGGCGAAAAATTCAGCGTGTGCCTGTCTCGGGTACAACAAGTGATATCCCGCGCTTGACAGAGCGGCACGGAATTCAAGTGATTTTGCTTGCCATTCCCAATGTTACGGCGAAGGAAAAACGCCGTATTTCGGGCATTTGCGCGAAAACCAATTGCGAATTGAAAAAAATCCCCGATATCTTCGATTTCAAAACAGATGAAGAGAATTCTTCGGAGGCGGAAGTGATTTCGCGGATTGAAGATGTTTCCGTGGAGGACTTGCTTGGTCGCGACGTGGTTGACATCAAACGGTTCAAAGAGAAATATCTTAAAGGGCAGACCGTTTTAATTACGGGCGCGGGCGGCACAATCGGGTCGGAGTTGTGCAGGCAGGCGGCGGCGCATGGCGCGGCGCGGATTATAATGGTGGACGTGTGGGAAAACGGGCTTTACGCCATGGAGCAGGAACTGATATACAAATTTGGGCAGGGGAAAATCGCGCCGATTGCGGAGGTTGCCAACATCCGAGAGGAGTCGCGGCTGGACAGGCTTTTTGAGCGATACAAGCCGCATTTGGTGTATCATGCCGCCGCGCACAAGCACGTTCCTTTGATGGAAACCGCGCCCGAGGAAGCGGTGAAAAACAATATCTTCGGTACGCTTAATGTGGCGCGTTGCGCACAGCGGCACGGCGTAAAACGATTTGTGCTAATTTCCAGCGATAAGGCGGTTAATCCCACAAATGTTTACGGCGCGACAAAACGTGTTTGCGAAATGGTTGCGCAGGTTTTTCATGCCGAGAAAGAGGGCGCGACAGAGTTTGTTGCGGTGCGCTTCGGCAATGTGCTGGGTTCAAACGGGTCTGTGATTCCGCTGTTTAAGGCGCAAATTGCGGCGGGCGGGCCTGTGCGCGTCACGCACAAGGAAATAATCCGCTACTACATGACCGTCTCCGAGGCGGTTTCCCTTGTGATGAGCGCGGGCGAAATGGCAAAGGGCGGCGAGATTTTCGTTTTGGATATGGGCGACCCCGTGAAAACTTTGGACTTGGCAGAGATGCTGATTCGACTTTCGGGGTACGAGCCGTACACGGAAATTGATATCGAATTCACGGGCTTGCGCCCCGGCGAAAAACTCTACGAGGAACTCCTAATGGCAGAGGAGGGCCTAAAAACCACCTCTAACAATAAAATTTTTGTGGGCAAGCCAATAGACATCGAGCCCGAAAAACTCTTCGACGCGCTGGACGCATTAAAAAAAGCCGCAGACAACGGCACTCGCGGCGAACTAAAGGACAAGCTACACGAACTTGTACCGGGGTTTGTAGTTTAATAAATTTTACAAAATAGAACTTAAAAACTCTTTTGTCCTGTCCTCTTTGGGGTTGGTGAAGAACTCGGCGGGTGCGCCTTCTTCGGCAATTTGGCCTTCGGCTATGAGGATTACGCGGTCTGCAACGTCGCGGGCGAAGCCCATTTCGTGTGTGACGACGAGCATGGTCATGCCGTCGGCGGCTAGTTTTTGCATTACGGCAAGAACTTCGCCAACCAGTTCGGGGTCTAGGGCAGAGGTGGGTTCGTCAAAGAGCATTACCTCCGGTTGCATTGCAAGGGCGCGGGCGATTGCTACGCGCTGTTTTTGTCCGCCTGAAAGTTCGTGGGGGTAGTTGTTGGCTTTTTCCGCAAGGCCAACGCGTTCCAGAAGGGCAAGGGCGTTTTGTTCGGCTTCTGCCTTTTTCATTTTGTTAAGGCTAACGGGTGCGAGCATTATGTTCTTTTTTGCGGTGAGGTGCGGAAACAAATTGAAGCTTTGAAAAACCATGCCAATGCGTTCGCGCACTTTGTTTATGTTAATTTTTGGGTCTGTGATGGTGATGTTGCCTGCGTCTTTCGCGCCAAGGATGATTTCGCCTTGGGTTGCTTCTTCCAAGCGGTTAATGCAACGCAAAAACGTAGACTTTCCGCCGCCGGAAGGCCCTATTACGCAAACCACTTCGCCCTCTTGCACGTCTACCGAAATATCGCGCAAGACCTCAAGTTTGCCAAAACTTTTATATAAATTTGATACCTTAATTTTTTCTGTCATAAGTAACCCACGTCTCCAGTTTTTTTGCAAGAATCATCAAAACGGAAAGGATTGCTAAGTACCATAACGCGACGTAAATGAACGATTCAAAATTAATCATGGTGCGACCGGCATAAATGCGGGTTTGTTGCATAAGTTCGCCCACGCCTATTGCCGAAAGCAAGGATGTATCTTTGACGGAAATAATCCACTGGTTTACCGAAGGCGGCAACGAAATGCGCAACGCCTGCGGCAAAATAACTTTGTACATAGTTTTCCATTGTGTAAGGCCAAGGCTTCTTGCCGCCTCGTTTTGACCCTTGTCTACGGCGTTTATTCCTGCGCGGAAAATTTCTGTAAAATACGCGCCCGCGTTAAGCGCGACGGTTAAAATACCTGCCTGAACAGGCGTAAACAACATGGGGATATTAACGGCAAAGGGCAAAATTTCCGTGAGGGTTTCGTTAATACCGGGCACTACCATTCGCAAAACCTGCGGCACACCAAAGAAGAAAAACATAGCTTGTACAAGCATGGGCGTTCCGCGAATAACCCACACAAATGTGCCGCTTAAAATTCTCAAAATACGGTATCGGCTGATAATCATGAAACACGAAATTAAGCCGACAATCATGCCGGCAACGATTGAAACAAACGAAACATAAAGAGTGTAGTAAAGCCCCTGCCACAGCAGGGGCGTTAGCTGTTCAAACACTCTTGCAAAATCAAAGTTCATGAAGAACCCACCATTTCACAATTAAAACTTCTTTAGTTGCCAAGACCGTATCTTGCCAAAATTTCGTAGTAGTAACCGCTGGCGCGAAGGTTCGCAAGTCCTTGGTTAAACATACCGATAAGCTCGGGGAATTCGCCGCGACGAACGGCAAAGCCATAGTATCTTGGGTTTAAGGTATCGCCGCGTGTTTCCAGCGCGAGGTTGCCTTGGTAGATTGCGAATTCAATAACGGGGCGGTCTTCGATTGCCGCCGCAACAGAACCCATGATAATTGCGGAGTACATCATTGGAGAATCTTCAAAGAAAATTAAATCAAAGCCATGTTCTTCCGCCATTGTTTCGCCGTAGATTGCGCCAACCGTACCTATTTTAACGGCAACGGTTTCGCCTGTTAAATCTGCAAAGCCTTGGATGGGGCTACCTGCGGGAACAACCAAAATTTGACCCGCTACAAAATATCCGTCGGAGAAATCGAAACGCTCGCGGCGTTCTTCTGTGATGGACATTCCTGCAATCATGCCGTCTGCGGTACCCGCTTCCAAGTGACCCATTGCGGCAGAAAATCCTACGTGATGACGCTCGATTTGAAAGCCTTGGTCTGCGGCGATAGCTTCAATTAAATCTACGTCGAAGCCGTAAAATTCGCCTGTGTCAAGGTTAAGCATATGGAACGGGGGAAATGCGTTGTCTGAAAAAATTTGGTATACATGGCCATCCCATGTATAAACTTGCTCGGCGGGTTCACCCTCCAATGTTTCGGGTTCGGGCGGCTCTGTGCCGTTGTAGTCTGCGTGTGTTTCTTCCGCAGGAGCGTCACCCAAATTTTCATCCGCAACAGGTGCTTCTGATACTACTTCGTTGGTTGCCGCCGGTGCCGGAGCTTGATTATCTGCACACGCAGCAAAAATAAGTACCAGCGAAAGCAAGCAAATTACAGCCATAAAAAACTTTTTCACTTTCATCTTCCTTTCAAAATTTTATTTCCACGCTACATGATAACCCACACACCCGCAAAAATGCAAGTTTTTTTCTTAGAAACTCTTTATGAAATTTCTTGGGAAATTTTCATTGCCGCTTTTATTTTTGGGATGTATTTTTTTGCGGCGGCAATTGTGTCGCCATTTTCCATGTGCAAAATTGTTTTGTGCAAAGCGGAAATTTTGTGCGTGTTTACGATGTAGGCGCGGTGACATCTTATGAAGTTTGGGGGCAGACGTTTTTGTGCGTCGTTTAGAGTATATCGGAACTCGTGGCGGGCGGCGGCGGTTAGGATTATTAGATTGTGGGGCGTGGTCACGGTGAAGTACAAAATATGGTCGCACGGGATGGAAATTACGCGGTCTTTTGATTGGGCGAATACAAAATTATTTTGCAGAGGGGTGCATTTTCCCGTGTACTTTTTGTGCGCGTCTTGCAAGCATTCGTGTATGCGGGTTTGCAAGTTGTCGCGCCCCTTTACAATGTAATCCATTGCTTCCAGTTTGTAGCGCAGGGCAAGTAGATATGAGCCTTCGTCCACCGTGATAAACACGATGAAACCTCGCGGGTCGTGTTCACGAATTGCAGCGGCAAGGGCGATACCGTCTGTTTCGTTTTCCAAGTAAATGTCTATGAAATAAATGCCCGAGGCTTGATTGTCTTTTAACAAACGCAAAACCTCTGCGGGATTTTCTGTTGAACATACTATTTGCATGGGTAAATCTTCTATCGTAATGTAATTTTTGACGCATTGCGTAATCTCGTCCCTGTGTTGCGAATTATCTTCGCAGATGAATACATTAAGCATTATTGCTTTGCTCCTTTACAAATAATTCTTGAATGAAAAAGCCCTGTTCCACGCGAGTTGTAAGCGAGAAACACGGGTTTGCTTCTATCAGCAAAGACGCGGTGTACAAGCCAAGCCCGCCGCCGTCTTTTTTTGTGGTTTCGCCGCGCTTGAATATTCTTGATAGGTTCGGCGTGGTGCGGCAAGTGTTTTCTATTACAAAAAGAATCCCGTCGTCCTTTTTTACCGCCAAAAATTTAAGCACCGCTTCGCTGTTTTTTTCGCAAGCTTCCACTGCGTTGTCCAGCAAAATGCCGAGTATTCGGCACAGGTCGAATGCCGCCGTAGTAATGGAAAATTCATACGGTACGCCAATATGTATTTTTGTTTCCGCCGCCGCGTCTGCGGAAAGTAACTTTGCCGCGATAACGCCCCTAATCTCGGGCGGGTTGATTTTTTGAAGTGCGTCCGTTTCTATTTTTGCTGTTTCTTCGCGGAACACGTTTGCGTATTTTTTGTAGTAACCGAAAAGCCCGTTTATGTCATTTTTCGCAAAGTAGCCGTCGAAACCATGAAGCAAATTTAGATGGTCGTGGCGGAATTTTCGTGCATCTGTTGCCATTTTTTCTATGCTGTTTGTGTAGTTTAGCATATTTGCAAATGATTCGTCCTTCATGCGAATGTTAAGTTCGCCGCGCACGCTGTTTGTGAAAACAAGCAACAATATCGCCAGCATTGCAAAAATTATGGCGTTCAAAAAAATGACGGCGGTGCTGTTTATTGGTGCAATTTGTTGCAGGACAAGCAACGCGATAAAAACCAGCCAAGTAATTCCCGTACCAATCATCAAAAAAAGATTGACGCTGTTTGTTGTGATTTCATCAAGATTTTTTGTTTGGTTTTCGTAAATTTTGCCCGCTTCCCCAGCTAAAATAAATGCCCCGCAAGCCATCACAAAAAAAGAAAACTGCGCGAACAGCAAAAAAATCATATTCGCGAAACAGGCGAAAAACACCGATTGCGCCAAGCGGTTTTCCTTGGCAAACGAAAACGCCGTCGCAACCAAAACAAAAATAGTGCAGGCGGCAACACGCGTGAAATCAGGCAACGCAAACTGAAACGGTAGCACGATAATAAAAACGGCGGCAGAAATAATCAGGACTTCCGCTATTTTTTTGCCGCGCAACGGTTCTTTTTGCAGTCGCAATAAGACTATGTGCATTAGGATAATTTCCAAAAACATATTTTTCACCGCCAACGCGATTTTAGCGCAGGGTTGTTTTTTCGTCAAATAAATGCTATTTTGGCGAAAAAGGGGGATTACCGTGGATAACGATAAAAAGTTTCGCGTAACGGTTTTTGCGGTGGGGCTAAGTTGCATTGTTGCCATCGCCGCAATGGTAACAATATTTTTGCTTGCGACAGAAGAATATATTGCAGGGCTGTACATCCCCGTTTACGCGGAAGCACCACCGAAAGAAGAGCCCGCAGAAGAAGAACCGCCCGAAGAAGAGCCAGCGGAAGAACCACCAGAAGAAGAACCGCCGAAAGAAGAGCCAGAGGAAGCACCACCGGAAGAAGAGCCCGCAGAAGAACCGCCGAAAGAAGAACCAGCAGAAGAAGAACCAGTGGACGCACCTCCGAAGGAAGAGCCCACAGAAGAACCGCCGGAAGAAGCCCCCGAAGAAGAACCCACCGAAGCCCCACCCTCTCTGCAATACCCGTGGCAAGCAACATTGCGTTCGTATACGGGCGAAATTACGGGCGTAACCGTTAATATAAACGGCGTGCCTGTGGACGCAACCTACGCAAACGGATACATTAACTTTCACTTGTTTTCACGGGCAAACGATATTGCGCCGATAGTGGAAGCCGCAGCAGACACCGTATTTATAGACCTTTCCACCATGGAAAACGTCCGCACGGTAATTCTGAGCCGTAATTTTTTGCGTCAGACCGCCATGGGCGGGGAGGGTGCGGCACTTAGTTTGCAAATTCAAATGCCGCACACGCTTTTATATTTCAGCCAAGAAAGCGCGGCCACTATTGCACGCCACGCCCGCAACAGCGAAATTTTCATAGCCTATGAAAACGGTTTGCTTATGTACTCGATGGACGTTGTGCGTCCCATGAGCAGAAATTACATTTCAGGACACGAAACGCCCACTTCATGACAAAAATGCGCAAAAAAGGATTTTTTTTGCTATACTCATTCAAAAAAACAAGGAGTGATTTTTTGTGGGGAAAGTAAAAGAATGGGAAAGCACGATAAACGGGAAAGAGTATAAATTTTCGTGCAAAAAGACCTTCGGGGGGCAAGAATTTACCGTAAACGGAGAAACGCAAAAGGTAAAACCGGGCATAAAAAGCAGGTTCATAGATTTTGACGAACCCGTACAGTTTGACGGAATACAAGCGCGTCTTTTTATCGAGGGCGACGAGCCTGATTTGGTGATAGACGGCAAATTGGTAAACAGGGGCGAACCCTATTACCCCGCCCCCGGTTGGGTACTGGTGTTTTGCGCACTTATTGTACCCATCCCGATTGTAGCCCTTGGCGGCATAATCCCAATGCTTATTGCCATGGGCGGTATCGCGCTTTGCGTCTTTTTTGCAAAGGCATCCATGCCAACAATTGCAAAGCTTATCGCGTGCATCGTTATAACAATTGTTGCATGGGTAGCCTTCTTTTTCTCGGTTCAAGCGGTTTACTCGCTGTTTTACTAGACCTTGAAATAATCCTTTACATTAAAATACGAGATATCCGCGGCGATTTTACACAGCCGTTCCATGTCGTGGGGGAACTCGCCGTCCTCTGCCCAAGTGCCAAGTTGGTTTGCCAGAATGCGGCGGAAATACTCGTGGCGGGTGTAGGCGGTGAAGCTTCGGGAATCTGTAAGCATTCCTATGAACGTGGAGATTAAACCATGTGTAGACAGGGTTTGCAGATGTTTTTGAATGCCGTTTTTGTTATCGTTAAACCACCACGGGCAACCCCACTGAATACGCCCGCGAATTCCGCGCCCCGCAAAACAGGCGGCAAGCACGGCAAGCATATCGTCGGAGGAAGGGTTTAGGCCATACAAAATGGTGCGGGGAAGGGCGTCGCGGTTTTCCATATCATCTAAAATTTTTGCAAGGGCGGCGGAATAATCCGCGTCGCTCATGCAGTCAAAGCCCGTATCCGCGCCCGCAAGGCGTTTCATACGGGCATTGTTATTTCTTTGCGCACCCATATGAAGTTGCATTACCCATCCGCGCTTGTGATATTCTCCGCCCAACCAAGAAAGCAAGCGCGTTCGATATCCGTCAATAAATTTTTCCTTTGCATCGGGAAGGTAGAATACGTCTTCCAAGCTGTGGTCTGCAATTACGCAACCCGCTTCCGCAAAAAAGTCCAGCCGTTGCGAAAGCGCGGCGCGTAAACTATCCCAGTCATGTATGTGAATGCCTGCGGCTTCACCAAGTTTTTTTACATATGCGCCAAATTTGGGGTTTTGCGGTTCAAAAATCACACCCGGGCGAAAAGTCGGCAGAACCTTTGGAACGCCCGCCGCGTTGTCGTTTTTGATTTGCATATGAAATTCCAAACTGTCTGCGGGGTCGTCTGTTGTTGCAAGCCACTCCACGCGGGATTTTTTTAATAAGCCATGCACGGTAAAATCTTCCGCTTCTATTTGACTGTTGCACAACGCGTAAATTTGCGCCGCGTTTTCCTTCGTAATCGCGCCGTCGAAACCAAAGTATTTTTTCAGCTCCAAATGCGCCCAGTGAAAAACGGGGTTGCCAATCGCATTCTCCAGCGTTGCGCAAAAGGCGGCAAATTTTTCGGGGTCGGGGGCGTCGCCCGTTATGTGCGATTCGGGGACGCCGTTTATTCTCATAAGCCGCCATTTATAATGGTCGCCGCCCAACCACAGTTCTGTTATATTTCGGAAGCGCGAGTTTTTTGCAATTGCCGCCGCGTCCAAGTGGCAGTGGTAATCAATGATGGGCAAATCTTTAATGTGTTGGTACAGGCTAACCGCCGTTTCGTTTTTAAGCAAAAAATTTTCATCCATAAAATTTTTCATTTTTTTCTCTCCCGTCAAAAAAAAATATGCATAATTATTACGTGCTGATTGTAAAAAAGTATCACATATATTACAATAGACTTCCTGCACAAATTTTTGGGCCGGGCGAACCCTCACGGGAGGAATATAATTTGTACAGACGCACGATAAAAATAGAAGATGCCAAAGCCGGTATGTCGCTTATGGACAATGTGTACATTTCGTCCGCGGGCAGTACAGGTGTGCTTGTTGCGCGTAGCGGTACCATTTTGGACGATGCTTTAATTACTCGGCTAAAAATGCGCACAGTAACACATCTTGTAATTCCGTCGGCAACGCCTCCCGAACCCGAAGAAGCCGCGGCGCAAAATACAAATCAACCTGCGAAACCCGTACCAAAAGCAGTACCGAGACAGAAACCAAAACGCAGAAGCCTGATGAAAGACCAAAGCGACAAGCCGCCCGCGCCGGAAAAATTTGTGCCGGTTAAAACAATTGTTGACCCAAAATTAAAAGAAGAAGCGATTGGCAACGTAAAGCAACTTTTTAATTCTGTAGAAAAACCGGGGCTGTACGGCGGAAATAATAAAACAACGGCATATCGCTGTATCCGCAGCCTTGACAACGTTGTGGGCAAATTTTTGGATTTAATCAAAGCCGACTCCACAGGTCTTGTTCACATAAACGATTTGAAAGAATTTGACGAATACACATATCACCATTCCCTCAGCGTTTCGTTGCTTTCCATATCAACAGGGCGCGCACTGGGGCTTGACCGCGATACCCTTTTTCGTCTCGGGCGTTGCGCAATGCTTCACGACATTGGAAAACAATCTATTCCCATTGATATTATCAATAAAAAAGGCTCTCTCACAGACGAGGAGTTTGAATCTATAAAGCATCACCCCATTTTTGGCATGGAAGATTTAAAATACGTTGGCGTAGGCGATGAAGAACTTTGGAACGGCGTATTGCATCACCACGAAAAAGTAAACGGACGCGGCTACCCCAGCGGACTTAAAGGCGACGAAATTCCGCTTTTTTCAAAGATAGTTGCCGTTGCGGATGTTTATGACGCAATCACTTCTTACCGCTCCTACCGTATGCCAATGCTGCCGTCTAAGGCATTTGAAATTATCAGCCAAGATATAAATGTTGCTTTCGACCTTGATGTTGTAAAAGCGTTTTTCTCCAAGCTGGAACTTTACCCGACCAACACACTGGTAGAACTTTCCGACGGACGCGTGGGAATAGTTGTGGGAAGCGAGGGCGCGACCCGTCTTCGTCCTGTAATACGCCTGTGGGGCAGTACGGAATTGTTAAATCTTGAGTCTGTATACAACCAAAACGTCGACATCACAAAAGTGCTTAATCCCGACGATTTACCAAAAGGGTATGAGTTTAAATAGGAGTTTTTAAATGTTCATAGACAATGTAAAAATCACAATAGAGTCCGGGCGCGGCGGACACGGGCATATTAGTTTTCGGCGCGAAAAGTATGTTCCCAACGGCGGCCCCGACGGCGGTGACGGCGGGCGCGGCGGCGACATAGTTTTTGTGGCGGACACGGGCGTAAACACCCTTACGGATTTCAGATACAAGAAAAAGTTTCATGCGGAAGACGGCGTAAACGGCGGCGGAAGCAAATGCAAAGGGCGCAATGGAAACGACTTGATTTTGAAAGTTCCCGTTGGAACGTTGGTGCGCTACGGCTGGGAAGCAAACGAAACGGGCAACCCAACAGGGCTTGTTATGGCAGACCTTAAAACCGAGGGCGAACACAGAATCCTTGCCAAAGGCGGGCGCGGTGGACGCGGAAACCAACACTTTGCAACACCGTCACGACAAGCCCCAAAATTTTGCGAAGACGGCAAACCCGGCAAGTCCTACCAAGTCACTTTGGAGCTGAAATTAATCGCAGACGTTGGCATTATCGGTTTCCCCAATGCGGGCAAATCCACGCTTCTGTCTCGCGTAACCAAGGCAAACCCAAAAATCGCCAACTATCAATTTACCACTCTGTCGCCCAATCTCGGCGTGGTGCGCCACGAATTCGGGCGCGATTTTGTTCTGGCAGATATCCCCGGTCTAATTGAAGGCGCAAGCCAAGGCGTTGGCTTAGGCTTCGATTTTCTGCGCCACATAGAGCGCACCCGAATGCTTCTGCACGTAGTAGACGCCGCCCGCTTAGAAGACGACCTAACCCCCGTGGAAGCCATAGAAAAAATCAACGCCGAACTGGCGGCATTCAACCCCACCCTACTGGAACGCCCCCAAATAATAGCCGCCAACAAAGCCGACCTACCCTTAGACGAAACCCAAATTGCAGACCTAAAAGCCTTTGCCGCAGAAAAAGGTTGGCAGGTAGTGCTAATATCCGCCGCAACAAACAGCGGCATGGAAGAGCTAATCCGCTCCACCGCAAAAATGCTGGAAACCGCACCCGAAACCGCCGACTTCGAGCCCGACTACGAAACCTATTTCGAGCCCGAACGCGCACAAGAATCCATCACCGTGGAAAAAATAAAAGACGGCCTTTACTCCGTAGAGGGCCCCGCCATAGAACGCCTACTGGGCTACACCAACATGGCAGACGAACGCGGCTTCGCCTTCTTCCAACGCTTCCTCCGCGAACGCGGCATCATTGACCGCCTTGAAGAACTCGGCATCCAAGAAAACGATACCGTTCAGCTGTACGAATTGCAGTTTGATTATTGGAAGTAGGGATTAGACCTTAGACCGTGGGGACACTTTCGCCCCGCGATTTTTTATTGGACTTCTTGCGCAACTGAAATTTCTCTTCGGGGTTACGCGGCAAAACGCTTCACTCACTGCGGTTTTCCTTCGGAAAACACGCGCGTTCGTTCAGCAAGCCGCGCCGCTTGCGCTAACCCCTCCCCGAAATTTTGAAGTTATGCAAGAAGTCTATTGGAAAAGAGAATTTGAGATGAAAAAAGTATTAACAGCCATGAGCGGTGGTGTGGATTCGTCTGTGGCGGCGTATTTGTTGCGGGCGGAGGGGCATGACGTAATTGGCGCGATGATGAAGCTGTTTACGGATGAGGCTATCGGCGAGATATTGGATGCGTCTAAAGGGGGCGGCAGGGCGTGTTGTACGCTGTCGGACGCGGACGACGCAAGGGCGGTTGCAAATCGCATGAGCATTCCGTTTTATGTTTTCAATTTTACGGAAACATTTGCGGGCGCGGTTATGGAACGGTTTGTGTCTGAATATCAAGCTGGCAGAACGCCAAACCCGTGTATAGATTGCAACAGGTATATGAAATTTGAAAAGTTTTTGCACCGCGCAACAGAGTTGGAGTGCGGGTATATTGCGACAGGGCATTATGCAAGAATCTCGCAGGAAAGCGGCGGGCGTTTTTTGTTGCAAAAAGGTGCAGACAGCACCAAAGACCAAAGCTATGTGCTGTACTCCATGACGCAGGAACAACTTTCGCGCACGATTTTTCCGTTGGGCGGATTGGAAAAAGAAACGGTACGAAAAATAGCGGAACAGCAAAATTTTGTGAATGCAAAAAAGCGCGACAGCCAAGATATCTGTTTCGCGCCCGATGGCGACTATGCAGGTTTTATCGCCCGCCACACGGGCAAGCCGCCGCAAAAAGGCAGTTTCATAAACCAACACGGCAAAATTTTAGGCGAACACACTGGCATAATAAATTACACAATCGGCCAGCGGAAGGGTCTTGGACTCACCGCACCACATCCGCTTTTCGTCACCGCAATAGACCCCGCCGCCAATACCGTAACCGTTGGCGAATCCGCAGACCTATTCACCAAAACCCTCACCGCCCACGACATAAACCTAATCGCTGTGGACAAAATCTCCACGCCCCTCCGCGTCCAAGCAAAAATCCGCTACGCCCACGCACCCCAAGACGCAACCCTCCACCAAACCGCCGAAGACCGCCTTCTGGTAGAATTCGCCGCACCCCAACGCGCCATCACCCCCGGGCAGGCAGTGGTTCTGTACGACGGCGATATTGTTATCGGCGGCGGAACTATAATGTGAGGGAAGACCTCGGGGCTCTGCCCCGAACCCCGGAAACTTTTGAAAAAGTTTCATCAAAACTTCAACCTGAAAACCGCGTACGCGGTTTTCAAAGAAGGGGTCAAGGGGACTCGTCCCCTTGTGGGGGTATTGGGGGCAACGCCCCCAAGGTCTTTTTTTCCCGAAAAAAAATGAATATTCCCCATCCAAATGGCGAACTATAAAAGAAAAGTCTGCCACTTGGAAGGGGAATTTTTATGGAAATTTACGCGCCTAATCAGGAGAACGAGAACGAAGAGGAAAACGAGCAACAGCCGCCCGCGCCGCAACCGCAGCCCGAGGCATTGATGCCGCCGCCCAAGCCTAACCCACGCGGGACAATTCAGTTTTTGACGATTATAGGGCAGGTGGAAGGGCATATTTTGTTGCCGCCAACCAATAAGGCGACGAAGTATGAACACGTGATACCGCAGCTTGTGGCGTGTGCCGAGAACACGGATGTTGACGGCTTGTTGGTGCTGTTAAACACAATGGGCGGTGACGTTGAAGCGGGGCTTGCCCTTGCGGAACTTATTGCGCACCTTGGAAAGCCGTCTGTGTCGCTGGTGTTGGGCGGCGGGCATTCTATCGGGGTGCCGCTTGCGGTTTCGGCGCAATATTCGTTTATCGCGCCGTCTGCCACAATGACCATTCACCCCGTTCGCATGAACGGCACACTTGTTGGTGCGCCCCAAACATACGAATATTTCAACAAGACGCAGGAAAGAGTGCAAGACTTTATAACCGCGCATTCGGAAATAAATCAAGACCGCCTAAATTCTCTGATGATGGACACCCAAACAATGGCGCAAGATGTAGGCACAATTCTAATCGGGGAAGACGCCGTGCGTGAAGGCATAATAAACGCCGTAGGCGGCCTGCATGACGCTATGGAAAAACTATATGAACTTATTGGTAAAGGCGAATAAAATTCTCGAGAATAACATTTCCCTCTGGGGTGAGAATGGACTCGGGGTGAAATTGCAATCCGTACACGGGGTACTTTTTATGGCAGATGCCCATGATTTCGCCGCTTTCGGTTTCTGCGATGATTTCTAAATCGGCGGGCAGAGTTTCTTTCGCGCCGGCAAGGGAGTGGTAACGCGCCGCCTGAATTTCGGGCGAAGTGCCGCTAAACAGCGGGTTATCCGCCGCCACGGATACCATGGAAGACTTGCCGTGCATAAGCCGTTCGGCATAGCCAACCGTGCCGCCGAATGCTTCAAAAATTGCCTGATGCCCAAGGCAAATTCCCAAAATGGGCAGTCTATTGTAGAAATGTTTTACTACGTTAATGCACTGCCCCGCGTCGGCGGGCTTGCCCGGCCCGGGAGAGATTACAATGCGTTTTGGGTTAAGCTGTTCGATTTCCTGCGGGGTAAGTTCGTCGTTGCGGATAATCTTTATGTCGGGTTCGATTACTCCGATAAGCTGGTACAGGTTGTATGAAAAGCTGTCGTAGTTGTCGATTAAAAGTATCATGCTGTTCCTCCTACATATTTTGCGATTCTTCCAACGCTTTTTTTACCGCCATGGACTTGTTAAGACATTCTTGGTATTCCGATTCGGGATTGCTGTCGGCTACTATTCCTGCGCCGCTTCGGATAAACACTTGATTGTTTTTCTTGTACGCAAGACGTATTGCGATACAAGTGTCCATGTTGCCCGTGAAATCCAGATACCCTACCGCGCCGCCGTAAATGCCGCGTTTGCATTGCTCCAGTTCGTCTATGATTTCCATTGCCCTAAGTTTTGGCGCACCCGACAATGTTCCCGCCGGAAGAACCGCGCCAATGGCATCAAGACCTGTTTTGCCGTCCAGAATGTCGCCCGACACCACGCTTCCGATATGCATTACATGGGAGAATCGAAGCACATTCATGTATTTGTCCACGTTCACCGTGCCGAATTTGCTTATTTTTCCCAAGTCGTTGCGCCCTAGGTCTACGAGCATATTGTGTTCGGCAAGTTCTTTTTCGTCTGAAAGAAGCTCTTTTTCCAGTGCTTGGTCTTCTTCGTCGGTTTTGCCCCGTGGGCGCGTTCCCGCAAGGGGGAAGGTGTACAGCTTTCCGTCTTGCAGTTTAACCAAGGTTTCGGGGGAAGCCCCCGCGATTTCAAAATCCGTGCCGCTGAAGTAAAACATATACGGTGACGGATTGATACTGCGCAAGACTCTGTATGTGTCAAAAAGACTGCCCTCAAAATCCGCTTCAAACCTGTTGGACAAAACCACTTGGAAGATATCGCCCTCTTTTATATAGTCCTTTGCCTTTTGCACCATGCGGCAGTATTCCTCTTTTGAAAACAGGGCTTTAAAATCGGACTTTAACTTTGCCGCAGGTACTTCGTTGCGTGTGCCGTTTATAATCATCTTTTGAAGATACTCCAACTCTACTTTTCCCCGCTCGTATTCCGCCTCCAGATTGTCTGTGCGGATGTTGACAATAAGGATGATTTTTTGACGATAGTGGTCGAAGGCAATCACCTTGTCGAAAAGCATTAGGTCTATGTCGCGGAAATGGCAACGGTCGGTGGATTTGATTGACAGTGACGGCTCGTAATATTTTGCGTAGTCGTAGGCAAAGTAGCCCACCAGCCCCCCGCAAAACGGCGGCAGTCCCTTGATTTTCGGGGCTTTGTATTTGTCCAAAATCTCTTGCACGCGCTTGATGGGGTCGTCCAGTGTGCAGGTTTCCTCCTCGTTTAAGCCATCACCGCTTATTTTAACCATTCCGTCTTGGGCGGTTATTTTCATCCTCGGCTCAAAACCCAAAAATGTGTACCGCCCCCATGTTAAATTATCCTCCGCGCTTTCCAGCATAAAACAGTGCTTGCTGATGCTTTTAAGCGTTTTCATTACCCCCATTGGGGTGTATAAGTCTGCGTACATTTCTACACTAAGCGGCACTATATCATAGCCGCTCATTGTTTTTGCTTCTGTTAGTGTTGGCTTGAACATTTTTTGAAGCCCCTTTCTTGTTTTGCTAATTAAAAAACCGCCCGTGGCAAAGAAATAAAATTCTTTACCAAGGACGGACAAATTATCCGCGGTGCCACCTTGATTTGCGTACGCAAAACGCGCCGCACACTCTGCGGGGTACAATCATACCCCCGGCAACTAACGTATGCCCACACGTCATGGAATACTCGGCGTTCCCGCCTTTGACCATGCCCTCCGCGACCCATTATAACAACCCGCATTCCGTGTTTGGTTCTCAGCATCCCAAACTCTCTGTACTGTGCGCTGATGTTTTTACTTTCGCTTCAACGGTGTAATGTTAGTAAAACTCAAGATTGCGTATTTGTCAAGTGGCGCAGGGAAATTAAATTACACCGCAATCGGTTCTTCAACTTCAATTATTTTGGCTTTAATTTCCCACTTTTTCACTTCATCAATTCTTACCTCGCCATTTTTTGCTATGATTTCTGCAAGAAAAACCCCGTCCCCGAAATCCTCCAGAATGTTTCCCCGCTCACCCGTTGTAAACCTTACTTTGTCATGCTCCTTAATCATTTCAATAACCCCTTTTCTTATCGACATAAGCACTTGTTAGCCGCATTTCATTTTTTCTCTTATCGAATATCCATGCCGTTAAAACATTTGCTGTTTTTCCGTTTGGGCCGGTTAGTGTCATAATTACTTCGTACCGCATTCCATGACCGGAATCACCTTTAGCCGTTGCAGAAAACTTTGATAGCCCCTGCCTTATGTTTGCAATAAGACTATCTGCATTGTCTCTGTTATATCCCAAAGGCCTGTCAAATGCCGTGGCTTTGTCCTCTTGCACTTCCGAGTCTAAGGCATATTCGGTAAATTTTTCAATGGGGATAACCGCGTTTTCATAGTTTGGCAGTAGATTCATACTCGCCCCCCTTAGTGCTTAGTATATCACTATCGGTGTTTAAATCAAACACCGGAATATATTGGCTGCCATGAATTAAATCAAAAAATCGCGCCGAAAATTTCGGCGCGATTTTTTTAATTCGGTGACACAGTTTATCCCTAGTCCATGTCAAAGTTTGGGTCAAGCCTTTTCAAAGGCTTGCAGGGGTTCGGGGACAGCGTCCCCGAGAACTTCCCCGTCTTACATCCCCCGCTTCAAAATCAGCAACTTCTGGCCTTGAGAAATCTTGCCGGGGTGTTCGATTTCGTTTACGGCTAGGAGTTCGTCGAGGGGGGTGTTGTAGCGTTTGGCAATTTTCCATAGCGTGTCGTTGGGCTGGACGATATAGACTGTCATGGAAGCTTGGCTGTTTAGGGTAGCGGGGTCTATTTCGTCAAATTCGATGTCGCGGATGATGCGGGTCTCTTCCTGTTCTACCACGCGGGTGTTGAAGGTGAGAAGGAAGCGAACTTCCGTTTCGCGCGGGGAGAGCATATTGAAGGTTACGTTGTCGATGGAGATATCTACATCTACGGTCATGTTGGGGTTCGCGCCCTTTGCCTCGATTACTTGGCGGTAAGGGATTACCGTGCGGTAGGAGGAAAGGGGCGTTGTGTCGGATTCCGCAACGTAAAGGATGTCTGTGTTTATCGCGCCCTCTACGATTATTTTGTCCTCGATGATTTTCACATCATCAATGTGGGCTGTGCCCTTTGCGCGGAAAACTTGCAGCATATCGGGAACGGCACTGCCAAGAGTTACCACTTCTTTGACGGGTGCTTGGTTGCGGTTTAGGCAAACAAGACGGGGATAGCGCACGGCGGTTTTCGCAAGATTTAACTGCGTGTTGATAATGTACGCGTCCTCCAAAATGGGGAAAGTCTCTGTGCTGTAAACCTTCATTTCGACGCCAACGGAGATTTCGGCTTCAAGGATTCTGTCTTCGCCGTCGTCGTCGGGGCGGATGATAATGTGATGGTCTAAGATTTGCAGGGCAACATCTGCGAACATATCTTCACGCGCACCCGAGATATCTATCGGGCCGTTGAAGGGCAGTTCGCTTTCGATAAACTCGATTAGCGATTCGTCGCTGTCGCCGCGATACAGGGTTGTAAGAGCCAACTCGCCCGAAAGATTCACGCGCCCGTTGGAAATGCGAATTTCTTGGTTGGTTATTCCCGCCGTCACTTGCAGAACTTCTCGCACGTTTGGTTTGGACGAAGCCAGTGTGATTTGCTCTTTTACCACAAAGCGGTCTAAACGGTTTTCGATGGTGCGGTTCAGGTTAAGGCTTGTTTTAAGCAACTGATTTTCAGGAACGTCATTGATATGTACAACCATTTCGTGTGCGTCGCAACGCTCTGCCGAAATTGAAACATTTACAACTGCGCGGTAGTTTACCTTGCGGTCGTTTACGACTCGATAATCTATGTTTGCAATGGTTGCCTTTGCGCGCACCCACATATCCTTGGTAACGCCGTCAAGATTAATGAAGTCATCCAAGCCGCGGCTAAGGCTTATGGAATGCACAGATTTATCCTCGCTTTTTGCTACATAAAGCACAGACAAGTTTAGCCGCCCTATGTAGTTTACGCGGTCTGTACCCGCTTCTGTACGGTCAATTATTACCTGTTCTTCCGTTTGTAAAAGCAGTGCCATGTCGGGCTTTACGTCGGGTACAATAAGGTCGCCTTCCAGCATCACCTGTACCGTTTCGCTTCCCACAGACTGGTCTAAAAAGACCTGTTCCCTTACTAATTCTGCCATAAAATAAAAAACCTCCTTCAATGCATTGTCGGGAAATATCTTCTTACGACAATACTATGAAGGAGGTTGCGGTTTTATTCCAATTACTGTTCTATCGAATCGCAAAGCGTAATTTCAACGGCATTAGTTAATACATCTGTATAACTGAATGAAAGTTTGCGAGAGGGGTCCGGGCCGTCGCTTAATTGTATTGTGAAAATGCTGGGGTACACATTGGAAATTACCCCTTTGCTAATCACCGATTTGTGGCGGCCTTTGTTGGTTTCAAGCCTTACCTTGCTGCCGATATTCCTTTGAATATCGCTTCTTACGTGGAATACATCTGTTCTGTCAAACAAGATTCTCACCTCTCTATTATTTGAAATGTAGTTCGGTTACGCATCCCCCTTTCAAAAAAATGTCAACAACTGATTATACACGGTTATATTTAGAAAGTCAAATTGTGCTATTTGTGTTGCGTTGGATTTTGTCACTCTTTACTTTCGTATTGGGCGGCGCGTTGTTCGTGGATTTGGGATTTTGCGGATTGCAGGGTTTTTTGGTCGAGGGTTACATATTCAAATGATTCGCAGGTGCCTGATTCGTTTATGGTCGGCAGATTTTCCAAGTTGCAGGTTTTGTTTTGGTTGTAAATGCAAAGTTCTGTTTCACATTTTAGAAAACTTGCGCCGGAAAAAAACGGCGTGGTTAGCCAAATAAGCATACATTCTTTTTGGTCGCCCTGCCCGACGGTAGGTGGGTTTGGAATTGTGCAACGGAAATTGTAATTGAATACGCAACAGCCAAGGGTGCATTCTTCGTGGTATTTATTCATGGGATAGTCCCTCCTTGATATGAATTAAAAAAAGTGAGTCGGGCGAAATAAAAAGGCGCGTAGGATGAAGACGGAAAAACCGCCGACACCTACACGCTCGTTAATTACATACGAAACGTTACGGCAAACGCAAAAAAAATCCGTAAAAATACCCTCCGGCTCTTGATGCACTTGAAGAAAGGGCGGAAATTTTGTATACTTGCGAGTACCGCATTAGCAGGGGAAACCCTGTGTTTGTAGGTGATGTTTGCTATCATCTACTCTCCCCGGTACGTGTTTGGTCGCACGTCACGGGTATTGCGGTCTTTAATACCTCGACCGACTCACGCAAATTTTAACATATCTTTACAGCATTCGCAAGTGTATATGTATCGCAAAAACATCCCCCTTCGCACTATTGCAGGCACAACGTTTGTCAATAAGTCTTTCGACGTCTTCTCATTGCGACATAAAATGTTCTGATTTCGGAAATTTATTCCTTGACATATTGTGACATACGGCTTAAAATCAAATCAGAAGATAGTTGTTTATGGCTATTGTTGCTGCACCAACAACTATACAGTATCTGCCATTGGCACTTAAAGCCACCTTCCGGCTCCCTGCCCCCTCTCGGAGCTACCGTGTGAAGGTGGCTTTTTGTTGTAGCAAAAAATTTTGTAATGGAATTGCCGTTTTTGCGTATACAGTTGTGTAAGCTTACATGAAAGGCGTGAGGCAGATGGAATTTGAACAGGTATACCGCAGTCATTATAAAAACGTGTTCAATTATATTTGCTTCCGAATTAACAATCACTTTGACGCAGAAGACTTAACCTGCGCGGTGTTTGAGAAAGCGATTGTTGCATGGGGGAAGTACAACCCCGATTTTTCGGCAGAAGCATGGTTGATTGGCATTGCAAAAAACACGGTTACAGATTACTTTCGTGCGAAGGGGCGGCGCACATTTGTGGGGTTGGAAAGTGTTTTGGGGCTGGTTTACGGCGGCAGACAACCCGACGAAATTGCCGTTGCAAACGAGGAAAACCGCGACTTAATCAGCGCAATGTCGCGCTTGAAAGAACGAGAACGGCAGATTCTTGCCCTAAAATTTGCAACAGACCTAAAGCACAACGAAATAGCCGAGTTGTTGCGGATAAGCCAATCGAATGTGGGCGCGATTGCGCACCGTGCGTTAAAGAAGCAATGCAGTTAAAACGGGCAAGGGAAAAAATGAAGAAGAAAATCGGTACAAGAATTCTGGTTATCGTTGTCGCATTATCCTTGACCCTTAGCGCACTCATGCTTAACGATGATGTCAGAGCGGCAACATGGGGCAGACTCGTGAACTGGTGGCAGAATCAATTTACCCTATACTTCCACGGAGACGACACCTCCGCCGATTTCCGCGATACCTTCTGGCAACCAACCTACGTTCCGGACGGCATTCCCATAATCTTCTACCAGCACAACTACGACCCCGAAACAGGAGCCTCGTCCCACATTATGTACTCGGCATCCGAAGCCATTTCCCCCGAAAATCCCTTCATTATATTTTCTGCAAGCTATATGCACTGGTTCGACGACGACACAATCTGGAGCGGCAGAGCCATGCCCACATACGATGTCTACCACACCGTAATTGAAAACAACGGCATCGAATATCACCTGTTCATCTCCCAATCCGAACCCGCCCCCGATGGCCTCGGCGGTTTCCCAATATCCATCTTCTGGGAATACCGCGGCTTCGAGTTTCAAATACTGGGAAATATCGACCGCGATTCGCTTGTGGAAATGGCATTGTCGGTGAACCTTGCTACTTCGTCCAATCTTCCATATTAAGATTATCAATATTTACAAAATCCGACGTATTGTTTGTAACGAGCGTAAGATTATTAGCCAAGCAGAAAGCGGCTATTAGCATATCCATTTCTCCCACGGTAAAACGCTTTTGATATAAATCCGCATAAACTTGGGTAGCTTGCTCCCATGAGATAGCATCCATTTCGGAAACAGGGCAATCTTCTAAAAGAATTTCATAAGCCGCTTCCTTTTTAGGATTTGGCTTAGCGCGAAAGCCGCGACGCAGTTCGTAATCCGCCATTTTAGGGATAACGATGTCACTTCCGACGGAAATTGCTTCGCGCAATTTGCGAAATACATTCGGTTGTTTGTTCAAATAGTGAATGATGATGTTTGCATCCAATGCGTAATTATCCACGCCGCACCCCTAACTTTCAAAATTTAACGGTTGGCGCATCTCTTTTGAGCGCGGAATATACACCAATTCCTCATCAAGCGACTGTTCAACTGCCGCTTCGAGCCGATTAATCCAGTCTATTCGTTCCCGCGCTTTTTTTGTGCCTACTTTTTCAACCAAAGAATTAAATTCGCTTGGTATTTCTGATTTTTGAATGGGTTGAGCTATAGGTTCGGAAGAATCATCGTCCAAGAATGTCAATATTGCTTTTTGTTTTCCTACCATCCGAACGGGTTTATCCAATGGGTAGAACCGTTCATTCTCCCAATACCCAACATACGCTTGTACTTGCATGAGCATTTCCCTTTCTTTTTCATTCAATGTCACCGCTTCAAAAAAAATAACATTGGCTATTACTGATGTCAATGCAAAATTACCGCTTCAAATTAAGGTTTTTGTCGAACTTTTCAAAAAATCTTGTGATTTTACGCATACCCCAATCGTTATATTAGTATAAGGCTTTAGAAGCTGTATTCATAGCCGCTCAACGCCGCCTTGTCGGTAAATTTTCCGCCACTCTGCGTTGGTTTTTCCTAACGCACCTATGGGTGCGCGTCGTCAAAACCGCCTTGATTGGCAAAAAATTTACGCGACAATTCGGCATTTCGGGCTATGAATACAGCTTCTTAAATACGGGACGGGGGGGAATTATTATGCGTTTGTCACAGGATAATCACGAGCAGGTTTTGGAATTATTCAACAGTTATTGGCAGGGCAGGATAGGGAAAATGAATGCGCGGATTAGCAGCGAACACGCGAGGAATCCGCACGGGTATCACTGGAGCAACAGGATTGAGGGTTTGGAGTATAACCATGCCGAGCTTTGGAGTACAAGAACAATCGAGTTGCCGGAGGGTACGGAAGAAGCAATGATTACATTCACGCGGGATTTGCACTCCCGTATGCATGGCAAAATGAGCTGGCAAGATGTTGAACGGCGGCGCATTTTGATGCATAGTATCTTGCCGCAAGTGGCGGTGCAGGACAGGCACGCCGCTATTCGCCAAATGGAAGCGATTGCCCGCGAAGAAAGCAGCCGTATAACCAATGCGATTCGGGAACACGTGCCAAGCTGGATGCCGGGGCAACGTGTTTCCAACGAAATCTTGCGCCCAATTTTAAACGGCCACGGCGGCAATGTGGATATAACGGTGTAGGGAGTGTTTTCAGAAGCACATTGTAAAAGTGTTTGAATTTTTGCAAAAAAATAAGCCGAGGCTTGCTACCTTGGCTTATGCTTGCTTATTTTTTACAGCACATGGATATTTCTCATGTAAAAGCGAGTATCATTATCACTCAAATATATAATTTCATACTCAAGCGTAAGGTCACTTTCTTG
>WQSG01000039.1 GCA_009788055.1 Defluviitaleaceae bacterium
ATCGAAGTCACAGAGGCGAAAGACGATGACCTCGACAGATTTTTCAAACTGGCAGACCAATATACCGAATTCAAGGAATTAACTCCAGCCATCGCACGAACCTTCATAGAAAAAATTGTAATCCATGAAGGGGTATTTGACCCAGTGAAAAAACGGAAGAAGCTGTCGCAGCAGATTGATATCTATATCACATTTATCGGCAAGGCAAAAATAGAATAGGCGTACATACCAGACGGTGTGTGCGCCTATAATTTTACCCTTGAAACGTCCTTAAATCAACTAACCTCTAATGTTCTAAACATTTTATGACGATATATATAATGAAGGGAGATGACAAAATGCTTACCACCGAAACACCCTTTGATTTTCCTTATAAGCGACTGCTCTCCGCGATTCATGCACGGAGGGCGGTCGCTTTTTTTTGCGGAAAATTATCTGCGGCTTGCCTTCACCGCTGTAACAACAACATCAAGTGTTTCAAAAAATATGATGATAAGCATGACCGCCATGATAACCAAGTTTATATTGCCAACCCTAATCGTGCCGCCCAGCATTTCCAGTGTTGCGGCATATTCGCCCAGTGCGGATAAAAAGCCTTGGTTTATTATGCCGTTGTTGCCGAAAACAATGACCGCACACACGGCTTGCAAAACGCCGCCGATTGTCGCAATTATCGCAAGACGCATGGTGTACACGCCCTCCACCATTTTTACAATTTCTGTTGCAATTTCAAGTATTGTCCATGCCAAAATGGGAACCCACAATCCGCGAAGTACCGCCGTATCAAAAACCGTAATCCATTCGCCGTCAAAGCGACCGCCCATAATTTGCGGAAACGCAAGCCACAACGCCGCCAAAGAAATGGAAACAATAATTGCTGTGATAGGCCCAAGGGGCGTGATTTTTTGCTTTTCTTCGGGAATGTCTGGCAGGTTGAAAAAATCATCTTCTTTCAGGTCAACTTTTTTGTAATCCAGAACCGCGAATATTACCGTGATAAGCGCGAACGCTTGAACAATAGTACCCGCAATGCCCGCTACCGCCTGTATTGCGGTTATCACAAACGGGTCGGCTTGCGCAACATCGGTGAAAGCCAGCCCAACAATTGTTAAAATCGTTATAACGGCGGCTACAATTGGCAACACCATCCACAAAACCCGTTTGTACATAAGGTAATACACGCCGCTTATTAATGATTTGCGCTCGCTGCCGCTGTATTTCAGGGCAAGCTCTTCGGGTTCGCCAAGTTCGGTTAGTACGTCTTTCAGCGTTTGTTCGCTGTTTTCGTTTCCGCGTTCGCTTGCCATTTCGGAAATAAGACTGTCCAGTTCTTTCTCCACGTCGTTTTGCATTTTTGCGGGCAAGTGCCGCGTAACCGCATAGATGTAACGATTCTTCAAGTCATTTTTCATATCAATCAGCCTCCATAATATTGTTCATATTTTGTACCGTGGTTTGCCATTGCGTTTTTAGTTCGGTTAAAATTTCTTTGCCCATCTCTGTTGTGGCGTAGTATTTTCGGGGCTTCGCGCCGTCTGTGGTATTCCAGTTGCTTTCCAAAAGCCCTTGCGACTCCAGCCGCCGCAGTAGCGGATACAGCGTGTTTGCTTCAATGGGTATGCCCGTTTCGGAAAGTTCCGCAATAAGATTGTACCCGTATGCCGCATTTTTCAGTTTTGCAAGAACGCACAGGATTACGGTACCGCGCCGCATTTCTTGCAGGAAACCTGTCAGCAATTCTTCTTTCTTCAATATCGTCACCTCCATATTGATGTTGAAGTAACTATACTGTATCTTGCACACTATGTCAAGATATAAAATAAATTTTTTTTCGCAACTAGTGCTTTGGCAAAAAAAGTGATATAATATTATAAGAACAATTCCGTAAAATTTTATGCGTGAAAAATGTGAACTTCATTTTTCATCAAAATGACCTTGCCGCAAGCGGGCTTTGCCCGCGTTAAGCGGCGTGAAATTGAGGGTGAGAAAATTGCCGCTTCCCATAGATGTTAGCCCATATGCGCTGGACGGCGTTATCGGCGGGGACAATTACTTAACGCACTATAAGGCTACAAAAGATGACGGAGAATTGTATGTTATAACAGAATTTTATCCCGCGTACATGGTTAAGCGTGAAGACGACGGAACGCTTGGCATTTCCGAACGGTTTTCAAAGGAATTTATCGCAGACAGGGACGAGTTTATTAAACGTGCGCAGGGTTTTCAGGAAGTGCGGGACGCGTCTTTGCAGCCTGTTGTAGAAATTTTTGAGCGTAACCATACGGCATACGTTGTTAGGCGTCTGTGCGGGCTTACCGGCGTAGACCAATATATGGGCAGCGCGACAATGGATTATGACGAAGCATACTTTTTTGTGCGGCCTTTGCTTACCAGCATGGCGGTGGTTTCTGAGAAGGGGATGCTTTTCACCATAACAAATGCAGATTTCCGCGTTAATGCACAAAGGCAACTTGTGCTTTGCGCACCGCCCTCATGGGATTCGGATTTTCACAAGCCGCTTATTCAAATAACGCGGCTGTACTACAGGCTTGTCACGGGTGTAGAGCCGCCGGAGCAAGGTGCGCCTGCGTTTTCGGCATACGGGATTGAAGTGCCGCCGCGCATTGAAACACTTGTGATGGAAATTTTGGGCGGGGATATTTTATATGGTTCGCTTAACGACTTTTACAAAAAATTCAAATCGCTTATAGACGGCACAAAAGAGGCAGACCAAGACTCGGGCAAAAAAACGCTCGCCGCCATGCGTGTGCTTGTTGCCGCGTTGTTTGTGATATTTGTTGTAAGCTTGGCGGGGCTTACGTACAGTGCGGTTCACGCGCACAGGGAAAGCACTTTTTGGGCTAACCCGCAAATTTTTGCGGAATACTATGTTCCGCCGCCGCCCGTGTATGATTTTTCGGATATCACCTTAACCCACCCGCGCAACACCGGCGACGCACTTACAGGCAGTTTTGCGAACTATTACGGGTTTACTTTTTTCCGCAAAGGTGACGGTTTAAACAGCCGCCTTACGGGCGATATTGTATTTATTCCGGGTGCTACCGGAATGGCGGCACTTGCGGGTGACAGGCTTATTGTGCCGGACGCTGTTCCTTCGTTTATCGTGGGACACGGCGGGTATATCTATTTTGTGGACTCGGCTTCTTACGGGGCAATTTACCGCGCAAACACATCCGGTAACTATTTGACCCGCATTACCCAATACGCCGCCCTTAATTTGGCAGTGATGGATGATTTCCTTTTCTACACCGCGTCGCAGTATAATCACAGTTTGTGGCGTTACGACATTCTAAACAGTACGCACCAGCGGGTTAATTACAATCCTGTCCGCGCCGTGCATTCCTATGGTTCGCATTTGTTCTTTATCGAGGAAGACGCTTACGGCACGGGCTTGTCGCTTTATTCGTGGGACACGTACGCACAGCAACGCATTAGAGTTTCTGCCGAAGCGGTGGGCAATTTGCGCACCGTTCGCGACACTTTGTTTTACCTTACACACTACGGGCGCGTGCGCAGTGTAACTTTTGACGGGCGGCCTATCGCAACACACCCGCCGCAAAATGTCCGCACCTTCGACGCATACTATCAGTGGATTTTTTTCACCGAAGAGGGCACACATATGCCACGCGCATATAATATGGATAATGGCAGACTTCTCACGCTTTCCGGCACAGAATGGGTAAGCTACCTTTGGGCCTTCGACGGACTTGTTTACGGCATAGACCACATGAACCCGACGCTTGTACACTATTTTTCTGTACCGTCGTGGTAATATAAAGGGAGGAATTTCTATGGCAAACTCGAACGAAAAAATGCGTGTACTTGACCTTCTGGAGTCGGGGAAAATTAACGCAACCGAAGCTTCCGAGCTTCTTAGCGTACTAAACGTCCCCCGCCTTATGAACAAAGAAACACGCGAAAACATGGAAGAAAAACTGCAACAATTTGCACAAGACTGCAACAAGTTTGCAAAAGATGTAAGTTGTAAACTGCAAGTGGCATACAAAAATGCCGAGCCGAAATTGAAAAAGGCAGGCAAGTCTGCACTGGAAAAGGCCGCAGACGCACTGGATAACCTTGCTTGCAGTATCAACGAAACGCTGGAAAACAGCAAAGATGAAGACGACGATGATGACACGCCTGTAGAGAACTAAGGGAAATTTCAGGCTGTGGGGGGTGGGATTCCACCCCCTTTTTTGTTGCGGAGTTTTCGGACAGGTCTAATAAGCAGTGGGGTTGTTTTCATCGGTTTCCTTAGAACTTTTCCGAGAAAACCATTCCCCTCTGTTTTTTTTTATGTTACAATGTTAATAGAGGTGAATTATGGATTATTCTCAGCATGGAAACAATCGGCGCAAACGGTCGCAGAATCCGCATACGATGCGTGTGAGGAACAAGATTGGGCTTCTTATAATGAGGGTTATGTTTGCGGTTGTTTTGATTGGCGGCTTTGCAGGGTTGGGCTTGCTTCTCGGCGTTTACATGGGTATTTTGAATAACGCGCCTGCGTTGGATATTCGTGCGCTGGGGCCTATTTCGCCGAGGGCTTTGCATCATGCGGGGTTTACGGCACCGGGCGACGCGACGTTTGATACGCCGTTAAGTTCATTTATCGTGACGCAGGACGGGGACGTTATTGAAACCTTGCACGCAGGGCATAATCGCGAGCTTGTGCCGTTCGAGTATATTCCGCAACATCTTATTTACGCATTTGTCGCCATTGAGGACGAGCGTTTTTTTGAGCATAACGGGATTGACCCGCGCGGAATTGTACGCGCAATGTATGTTACAACCCTTCCCGACAGAGCCCCCGAGGGCGCAAGCACCATCACGCAACAGCTTGTTAAAAATATGTTGCGGGTTATGGATAATGACTTTATTACGAAATTGCAAGAGCAGTATCTTGCCATAAATTTTGAACGGTATCTGGTGGCGGAATTTACACAGTTGGGCTATTCAGACCCGCAACTTGCCGCCAAGAATTTTATATTGCAGTCGTACCTTAACATGATTAGCCTTGGGCGGCAGAACTACGGTGTTCAGGCGGCGGCATGGTTTTATTACGGCGTTTGCGTTTCGGAATTGAACATTGCGCAGTCTGCCACGATTGCCGCAATTACGCAAAATCCGTCGCGTTTTCCGCCCGACACTCGCCCCGAAAATAACTGGCGGCGCACACGGCTTGTGCTTAGAAATATGCACAGGCTTGGTTTTATTTCAGACGAAGAATTTGAAGATGCAATGCGTCAACGTCCCGTTTTGTGCCACGAAACAGGCGACCAATTGTACACGGATGACGGCGAGCCGCGCTATATCGGCTATGTATATGACACTATTTTCCGCACATACGGCGGCGGTACGCGGCCGATGATGTCGGAATTTGATTGCTTCACAGATGCACTTTTAGACCAACTTCGCGACGACCTTATGATAGAATTTAACTTGAACACGGAACAAGCTAACCACAGAATTTTCAACACGGGTTTGCGTATTTATTCCACGCAGGATATCCCCATGCAAGGCGTGGTAGACCGCGCATTTCTGAATGAACAACTGTGGCCGAGAGAGGGCGCGGGCGTTGGGTTTTCTATCGAAGTTACACATTACATGACTGTGTACAATTCGATTACGCAACAACGCCGCCACTATTGGGACAGGCGCACCGTGGACAACATGGCTCAAGCCGAGGCGTTTATCGCCGAACGCCACGAAAGGCTTTTAACCACCGCAGATGAAATTGTGGACGAACGCATATTCAAGCTACCGCAACCGCAAGGCGCGTTTGTAATCATGGACCACCACAACGGCCATGTTAAGGCAATGCGCGGCATTCGCGGGCCGAAAGACGGCAACCGTGCGTTTAATCGCGCAACGCAAGCAACTCGTTCCCCCGGTAGCCAAATGAAACCGCTTGTGCCTTTCGCAGTGCTTATTGAAGTTTCGGGAATGGCACCGTCTACCGTTATCGATGACATTCCGTTTACACTGCCCAACCCCGGCGGCGGCAGGGCGTGGAGTCCGGGCAATCACTGGACGGGCTTTCGCGGGCTTACAACAATTCGTAACGGAATTTACGCATCGGGCAATGTAATTTCTGCACGGGGCGCGGCAGACCCTTCAATCGTTCATGCGGGGATGCCCGCAATGACGCGCTTCTTGGAGCAAATGGGCGTTACCACCCTTGCCCCCCACGACGGCCCAGCCATTGTTTTGGGCGGAATGACCCACGGAATGCGCCTTATCGAACTCGCGGGCGCGTATGCAACCCTTGCCAATTTGGGCGAATACAACCGACCCATTTTATACACGCGGGTATACGACCACGACGGCAGATTGTTACTTGAAAACGGAAACAATCCGCAACGTGTTTTCCGCGCAACCACGGCGTATCTTGTAACCCACGCCATGATGGACACCGTAACACGCGGCACGGGCGGCCCTGCAAACTGGACTGCGGGAAGCGGCTTGCGCGGGCAAATTCCCATTGCGGGCAAAACGGGAACATCCCAAAGCAACCGTGACCTTGGTTTTGTAGGCTACACGCCGTATTTCACAGCGGCGTTTTGGATAGGCAACGACAATGAGCAAGCCATGCACCGTCGCACCAGAGAATTTCACACGCCCATGTGGCGCACTATAATGGAAGAAATACACCTTCTTTTGGAAAAACCGCCGCGCCAATTCACGCGTCCTGCGGGAATTGTAACGGCTTCCGTTTGCTTGGATTCGGGGCATAGCCCGTCTGAATATTGCCGTTCAGACCCACGCGGAAACCGCGTTCGCAGTGAGGTTTTTGCCGCAGGAAATGTGCCTTCGCAAACCTGTCGCGTTCACCAATACTTTACGCATTGCTCAGAGTCGGGCATGATTGCCGGCTCAAACTGCCCGTACTGGGCGGTTGTTTCGCGGGTGGGGCTTGTTCGCGCACAGCCCATAGACCATATCGAAGAAGGCGTTACAGACCGCCAATGGGAAGTTCCGCTTGCCGTACGGCAAGGGCTTTCATGCGCGTATTGCCAAGACGGCGCGGGGCAAGGATTGGTGCAGGGCGACGGGTTGCCCGTTTGGGACCCCGACAGCGGACGCTGGGTTATTCTGCCGCCCGCAGGCCAACAACAGCCTGACGTAGCAGGCGGCGCAACCGTTACAGACACGCCCCCCGCCACAGATTTAGACCTTCCCGCGTGGGGCGTACACACTTCACCATTGACCCCCGTTCCCGTTCCCACGCCATCACCCACACCCACTCCGATTCCATCACCACTCCCCACCCCCGACACAACATGGCAGGGTCTTGGCGTCACACCCGAAGCCCCATCACTCCCCGAGACACAACCCACCGACCAAACAGATGCGCCGTCACCATTCTTGAATCCGTTTTTAACACCATAATGGTCAAGTTTGAGCATATCCCCGTGATGTTGAGTGAGGCGGTTGAGGGACTAAACATTAAGTCCGAGGGCGTTTATGTGGACTGTACGCTGGGCGGCGGCGGGCATTCTGCGGCAATTTGCCAAATGCTTACCACGGGCAAGTTGATTGGCATTGACAGGGACGAGAATGCGATTAATGCGGCAAGTGACAGGATTGGTTCAAAAAATTTTACGGCGGTGCATGGCAATTTTCATGACTTGCCCGATATTTTGGACAAGCTTAACGTAGCGCAGGTTGACGGAATTTTAATGGACTTGGGCATATCTTCGCACCAGATAGATACCGCAGAGCGTGGGTTTTCGTTCCGCTTCAATGGCCCGCTGGATATGCGAATGGACAGAACCGCACCGCTTACCGCAAAAGATATTGTAAATTTATATGACGAGAAAGAACTTGTAAAAATTCTTTTTGAGTATGGCGAAGAACGGCACTCGCGGCGGATAGCCCGCTCCATTTGTGCTGAAAGGGAAATTTCGCCAATTGAAACAACAACGCGGCTTGCCGAAATTATCGAAAACGCGCAACCCCGTGCCAAGTATGGCAAACATCAGCCGCACCCCGCAATGCGTTCGTTTATGGCGTTGCGTATTGCGGTAAACGATGAACTTTCACCCCTCGCGTCGGTCTTAAAAAACGCAGTACCGTTTTTACGCAAGGGCGGGCGTTTTGCCGCAATTACCTTCCACTCACTTGAAGACAGAATTGTGAAAACAACCTTTGCAAAACTTGCAAACCCCTGCGACTGCCCACGAGACATACCCTACTGCGTTTGCGGAAAAACGCCGTCACTGCGCGTAATCACGCGCAAGCCCATAACGCCGTCGCCGCAGGAACTTACCAACAACAGCCGCGCCCACAGCGCGAAGTTGCGTGTAGCGGAAAAGATATGAACAATAAGTTCTCGGGGCTTTGCCCCGAACCCCACGAACTTTTTTGAAAAAAAGTTCGACAAAAAACTTTAACTTAAAATCGTGCATACGCGCGATTTTGGAAGCGGGAAACAGGTTATCGCTAGTCCTTGTTAAAGTTTGGGTTCCGCCTTTTCAAAGGCGGATGGGGTGTGGGGCAAAGCCCCACGGTCTTAAAAAAGAGGTGATTTGATGCCAAAAAAACGCAAGCACAAGCGGCAACTGCCAAGCCTGCAATCGCGGGAAGCGGAGCGATTAAAAATACGCGCCGAAGAGCGCGAACGGGAAAGGCGCGACAAGTTCCGTCTGTCGCAGGAGAACAATCCGTATCACCAGACAGAAGGTCGCGCAAGGCCGCGCCGCACGGCAAAAATTCTGCCATTCCCCGATGTTCAAATACTTATTTCAAACGACACTGTTTATCAAAAATCCGTGCAATCGGTAAAAAACTTCCCGTGGAAAAAACTTACGGTTACGTTTTTGCTTATCTTTCTTGGCGGAATCGGCTCGGCGTGGTTTCAGGCGCGTAACGCGGATATCCAAACGGATATCAACGCTGCGGAACGCCGCCTTGCCGTGTATCATGAAGAAAATTTCGTGCGGGAATCGGAACTGCGGGTGCGCTACACCTTCGACGAAATTGAACGCATTGCAACCGAACGCCTTGGTATGTCGTTCCCGGACGCGTCCCAAGTAATTTTAATCAATGTGCCGCGCATTGGCGGCGTCACCCTAAACACCGCCGACTACGCACTGCCCGGCCGCAACTACTTTCTTGAAGACGTAACCAACTTTTTTTCAGGGCTTTTTAACCAAATTTTCGGCGGCGATTAAGATAAAAAAGGAGCAAATCATATGAAATACAGAGAACGGCCAAGACGTGAAGCAATGATTTTTGCGCGGCGAAGCGTGGTTGTGGGGCTTTTGTTTTCGCTGTGTATTATGGGATTGATATTTCAGATATGGCGTTTGCAAAATGTATATGGAGACGTTTACGAAAGGTATGCGGCAATGCAACGCGCCAGACGCGATATAAGCAGGACAGCGGAGGTTTTTCAGCCTGTGCGCGGCGGTTTTGTGGACAGACACAACCAGCCGATTACGGGTACGGAACAGGTTTTCACCGTCACGCTGGACGTTTACGCATTGCACAGGCGGCACGTTCGGCAAAGCACACATGACAATGATATCAGGCAAGGTATTTTTGATGAGATTTCAGGGGTGCTGAACATTTCGCGCTGGGACTTGGCAGAGATGTTTGTAACCGACCATGAAACGGGCAACCTGCGCATGACAACAGGGCGGTATCGGCGTCCGTTGCAACATAATGTACCTGCGGAAATTGCCATTCCGCTTTCGGAATCCGTGCCTGAAATAAATCTGGAGCAGACCTCTCTAAGATGGTATCCTGACCCGTTTTTCGCGCCGCAGGTTATCGGCTTCACGCGGGGCGATGTGCCTTGGGGGCTGGAGGCTTTCTATCGCAACGAACTTGCGGGCGAACAAGGCCGCCGCATTTTGGTGCAGGGCGAAGCAGAAATTGTGCCCGTACGTGATGGGTACACGATTGTCACCACACTGGACAGCGAGATTCAGCGGCTGGCACAGTACTATGTAGACAGAACACACAGGCGGCACCCAAGCCAATTTGTGGGCATGATTGTGATGGATCCGTTCACAAGCGAGGTTTTGGCAATGGCGCAAGCCCCCACTTTTTCGATGGAAGACCCGTTTAACTCTGACTATTTCACCTGCCCGCATATTTTGGAAATCTGGGATTACTTGGATTACGGGCAACGCACAACAGAGGTTATGTCGCTTTGGCGCAATTATCACACCACAAGAAGTAACGAGCCGGGCTCTACTTTCAAGCCCTTTGTAATCGCCGCGGCAATTGAAGAAGGCGTGATTTCCCGCTATAACCGCTTCCACTGCGAAGGCCGCCGCGAAATTGCAGACCAAGTTGTCTGGTGTCATAACGAATGGGGTTGCGGGCCGCTGTCTTTGCGCAGTGCGCTGGCACGGTCGTGCAATATGGCGATGGTGGATATCAACCGTACCCTTGGACAAACTCTGTTTTACCGCTATCGTGGCGAATTCGGTTTCGGCGAACGCACGGGCATTGATTTACCCGGCGAAGAAGCCGTTTCCAGCCACTATGTAATGTACCCCTTCCACCGTTTGGGCCCCGTTGAAATGGCAACTTCGTCCATGGGGCAGGGTTTTAATGCCACAACAATGCAAATTATCAACGGCTATGCCGCGTTAATAAATGGCGGAAACTTGCGCCGTCCGTTCCTTGTTTCGCAAATTATAGACAGCCAAGGCAACATCGTTCACGAAACAGAACCCACCATTGTGCGCCGCGTTATTTCGCCCGAAACATCCTTTTTCATCCGCAACGAAATGCGCTACGTTGTTTCCATGCGCCCAAATATCGGGGACTTCACGGGCACGGGCTGGCGGTCTTACATCCCCGGCCACGCAATCGGCGGCAAAACAGGTACGGCACAGCAGGGCATACGCGGCGGCGGCGAATACATCCCGACTTTCGTGACATTTTTCCCCGTGGACAACCCGCAATTTCTCGTGCTTCTTACGATAGACCGCGTGGAGGATACTAATTATCGTTTCGCGGGTTCGACGGTCGCGCCCATCATGCGCGAGTTTTTGCTGGATTTAATTCAGCTCAGAAATATCCGCGCCACAGTTGATACAGACTCACCCGCGGCAGAACTTGCGGGAACACCCATGCCAAACTTTGAAAACAGACGCCTCTTGGAAGCCGTGCGCGATTTGGTAAACATGGAAATAGGATACCAAGTTGTGGGCGGCGGAACAGTAATTTCACATCACTGGCCTGCTCCCGGGCATCCCATTCCCGAGAATTCGCCAATCATTTTCTACACAGACCCCGAAACACGAACGCCCGAACTTATGGTAACAGTCCCCGATATCGAGGGGTTGCCGGCAGAAACCGCGCGCTTCCTTATGGACGAAGCCCGCCTGACGGGCGTAGTTTTCCGCAACCGCGCCGACACGGGCAACAACGCGGAATCCATGCCGCACACAAGCCGCGCAGAACCCCTCCCCTACTACCACATCACCGCCGCACCCGCGCCCGTGCCATACATCGTACACCAGCAGTTTCCCGCCGCCGGCTCCGAAGTTGAACACGGCACACAGATTATTATTCGGGCGCGGTGATTTTTAAGACCTTGGGGCTCTGCCCCAAACCCCGGAAACTTTTGAAAAAGTTTCATCAAAACTTTAACTAAAAACCGCGCATACGCGCGGTTTTTGATTGCGACACTGTATATCGCTAGTCCATGTTAAAGTTTGGGTCAAGCCTTTTTAAAGCACGTCCGGCGTAAGCCGGTGCCGCGGCAGCGGCAGGCCGCCCGGCCAGCACGCGCAGCGTGCGTGAGGGGCTTGCGGGGTTCGGGGCAGAGCCCCGAGAACTTAAACCTTACACACACGCTCCAACAAACGCCGTGATAAGCGGGTGCGGGCGTGTGATGCGGGATTTGAATTCGGGGTGGAATTGTACACCGACAAACCACGGGTGAGTATCGCGGGGTAGTTCGATTGCTTCGAGGTGTTGCTCGTCGGGGGAAAGGGCGGCTTCAATTAAGCCTGCGGAGGTAAGTTGCGGACGGTATTGGTTTGTTATTTTGTATAGGTGGCAGAACCGTTCGTAGATTAGACTTTCGCCATATGCGGCGGCAATAAGACTTTCGGGCGCGAGTTTACAGGGCAACGCGCCTTTTCTTTTTGGCGCGGTTTCGTTTTTTACATAGGGTTTTGTAATGTGTTCGACTACGGGCATTTGCGTTTCTGTGTCTACTTCTTCGGTGTCGGCTTCTGCGTGGTTCATCACATTGCGGGCGAATTCGATTATTGCACACTGCATTCCAAGACCGATGCCAAGAAACGGTATGCGATTTTCGCGGGCGTATTTAATCGCGCTTATTATTCCGGATGTGTCGCGCTTGCCGAAACCGCCGGGCGCAAGAAGCCCCTTTAGCCCCGCCAGCATTTGCGCCGCGTTTTGGTCGGTGACATCCTTTGCGGGAATCACTTTTACTATCACTTTTGTGTTCTGCGAAATCCCCGAGTGTTCCAGTGCTTCAAACACAGACAGATATGAGTCGCGCAACTCTGTGTACTTGCCAACAAGCCCAATCGTGATTTCGTTTTGCAAGCTGTTATTTTTTTCGACAAGCTGTTTCCATTCGGAAAGGTCGGGGGCGGGCGGATTTAAATTTAGCCGCTTGCACACGATATCCGCGAAGCGTTCTTTTTCCATAAGAAGCGGCACTTCGTAAATGGAATTTACATTCAAATTTTCAATCACGCAGGTTTTGTCCACATTACAATACAGCGCGAGTTTTTCACGCATTTCGTCCGCCAGTTTGTATTCCGTGCGGCACACAACCGCATCGGGTTTGATGCCCAGCGACAGCAAATCCTTCACAGAATGTTGCGACGGTTTTGTTTTCATTTCGTCCGCAAAATTCAGGTACGGGATTAGCGTAACGTGGACGTACATCACGTTTTCAAAACCTACATCGTAGGCGGTTTGGCGTATCGCTTCAAGAAAGGGCAGGCTTTCAATATCGCCAACCGTGCCGCCGATTTCCGAAATAACAATGTCTGCGCCCGCATTTTTGCTTGCGCGGTAAATTTTATCTTTGATGGCGTTAGTAATGTGCGGGATAACCTGAATTGTCGCGCCCTGATACTTTCCGTTTTTCTCGCCATTAAGAACTTCCCAATAAATTTTGCCGGCAGAAACACTATTCGTACCGTTCAAATTTTCGTCAATAAAACGCTCGTAATGCCCAACGTCAAGGTCAACCTCCGTGCCGTCTTCCATCACGTAAACTTCCCCGTGCTGATACGGGCTAAGCAAACCCGGGTCCTGATTTATATACGGGTCGAATTTTTGAATCGTAACCTTGTATCCTCTTGCTTTAAGTAACCGGCCCAGCGATGCCGCGGTAATTCCCTTGCCCAACCCCGAACACACGCCGCCCGTCATAAAAATATATTTTGTTTGCATTGTTTGCCTCCTATTTGTTCATTTCGTTATACATTTCAATTGTCCCGATGTCGTAGCATTCGCCATTCATTTTGTAGGTGTAAACATCTAGGAATTTATACAGCCATTGCGGGAAAGAGCCGATATTATCGGGGCTGTTGCCCTCTTGCAAAAATTTTTCAACGAGAGCGGTGGTTTGTTTTTGGAAGAAATATGCGGCGTAGATTACTATGTTGGATTTAGGATTTTGCGGTTTTTCCTCAAAATTGAGCAACTTGCCGTCGGGCGCGAGAACGGCTATGCCAAAGCTTTTAAGCTTTTCGGGGTCGTTTAGTTCTTTGCCGCAAAGGGTGTCACAGCCTGTTTTGCGGAAAAGCGCGAGCTGTTCCCGCAGGTCGTATGTGAAATAGTTATCACCCGCGATTACAATAAGTTCGTCATCTATATCTTTTTCCGTGATGGCAAAGTGTACGTCACCCACCGCGCCTCGGCGGTTTTCGTTAGACGTTGTACCGTCATCCAAAATTTCAATGGGAATTTCGCTTGACACAGTTTTTGCCCATTCGCAAAAATGCGGATAAAACTTGCTGTTTGAAACAACATAAATATTCTGCACGTCGGGCAAATTGTTTAATTGCTCCACGATATAGTCAATCATAGGCTTGCCCCTAAGCGGCAACAGTGCCTTGGGGGTGTTTTCCGTTAGCGGGTACATTCGTGTGGCGTAGCCCGCCGCTAAAATTATTGCTTGCATTCTAATTTTCCTCTCTGAAATACGAAGGCTTTTGGTGGCGGTGCTTCCCAAGAAGTACCGCACGGAAGGGTTATTTTGAAACAGTGCAGAAGCTGTGCGGGTGCGGTACGGGTTTGTTTTCCGCCGTATTTTTTGTCACCGATAAGCGGAAATCCAATGTGCGCAAGATGCACGCGAATTTGGTGCGAACGCCCCGTTACGGGCGAAACGGAAAGCAAGCTGTATTTTTCGGAAACATCCAGCACCGTAAACTCCGTAATAATTTCCGCGCCGCCCTGCGGCGACGAAGAGTGCGGCAAAACATATGCCGTGTTTGTTTTTTCATCCTTGCGGTAGAAATCCGTGAGGGTTTTGCTTTCGCCTACTTTGCCCGCAATGCCGTGGACAATCGCAAGATACTCTTTTTTCACCTCGCGCCCCGCAAAAAGCGCGTTCATTTTCTGTAACGCATGAAGGTTTTTGCCGCAGACAACCAGCCCCGAAGTGTTCACGTCCAAGCGGTTGCACAACGCGGGCGTAAAATCCGCAGTAGGTGAAATCGCGCCCGTTTCCTGCAAATAAAAAAGAACACGCGCAAGCAAATGGTCGCCGCTTTTCATGCCGCCTTGTGACGGCAACCCCACGGGCTTGTCCACAACAAGCAAGTTTTCATCTTCAAAAATAATGCCCGTAAGCGGCTTCGCAGTTGCAAAAATACGCGCCTTTCTGCAACCCGCAAGAGTTTCTTCCGAAAGAAAAAACCGCAACTCGTCCCCCGCTTGCAGTAACTCATTGCCTTCCGCCCGCTTACCGTTTAACTTAATCCGCTTCTTTCGCAACATCTTGTAAACAAAAGAATGCGGCGCGTTGTTCAAATACGCAAATAAAAATTTATCCAGCCTACGGTTAGCATTCTCATTTGTGATTTTTATTATCATTTGTAAACATCGCCTCTGTTGCCTATTTCAACAACTAAAATGTTCAGCGTTGCTGTTTGCTCATAAATCACACGAAAATCACCGACACGCAGCCTGTAACGATTGTCGTACCCTTCCATTTTTTTGATATGCTCGCCATCGGGTAATGCGCATATTTTTGAAAGCAACCGAATTTGCTCTTTGCGTGAACGGCTTTTGATAAACTTTTCGGCAGATTTTTTAAATTCAATTTTCTTGCAGTTCTGCATATTCTATCCCCAAATCTTGCATAAGCGCGTCAAAAGTTACGGTTTCGGTGCTTGTGTCCATGTCGGCGCGATTGGAAAGCTCGCGGTCAAAATCGTCAAGGGGATAGTCTTGTTCGCACAAATACCTGAGATAATCCACTGCGGAACTTAGTTTGCTCTCCGGCAAAAGATTAATATATCTTACCGCCGCCGCCTGCATACCTGACATCACGCATCCCCTTTCTTATGCATCCAAATCAAATAAGCGTTCATGAATGGGTCTATTGCGCCGTCCATTACGGCGGGGACGTTGCCTGTTTCTTCATCTGTGCGATGGTCTTTGACAAGGGTGTAGGGGCAGAAAACGTAGGAGCGAATTTGACTGCCCCATGCGTTGTCCTTGGTTTCGCCGCGAATGCCTGTGAGTTTTGCAAGGTGTTCTTCTTTTTGTTTGAGGAAAAGTTTTGATTGAAGCATTTTCATGGCGCGGTCGCGGTTTTGAATTTGACTGCGCTCGTTTTGGCACTGGACAACTATGCCTGACGGAAGGTGCGTAATGCGGATTGCGGATTCGGTTTTGTTTACGTGCTGGCCGCCCGCGCCGCCGCTCCGATATGTGTCCACCTTTAGGTCTTCGGGGTTAATTTCAACGCTTGCGGCCTCGTCAAGTTCGGGCATGACATCGCAGGACGCAAAAGAAGTGTGCCGCCGCCCGCCTGAATCAAAGGGCGAAATGCGCACCAGCCTGTGAATACCTTTTTCACTGCGCAAGTAGCCGAAAGCGTTTTCGCCGCTTACTTGGAACGTAACGGATTTAACGCCCGCTTCGTCGCCGTCTAAGAGGTCCAGAATTTCAAATTTGAAGCCGCGTTTTTCTGCCCATTTTCCGTACATACGCAGAAGCATTGCCGCCCAGTCGCAAGACTCCGTGCCGCCCGCCCCGGGGTGAAGCGTCACAATCGCATTGTTGATATCATATTCGCCGCTTAAAAGCGTATCTGTGCGCAGTTGTTCGTACGCCTCCAAGAATGCCGCCGAAAGCTCTTTCGCTTCGGGGATAAGGTCGCTGTCTTGAGCCTCCAGCCCCATTTCCGCAAGCGTAAAGGCATCGTCAAAGAAGCCCTGCACCTTTTCAAAGGACGTGACTTTTGCTTTTATTATCTTCAATTTTTTTAAAACTACTTGCGAATTTGCTTGGTCGTTCCAAAAACCCATGCGCAGTGTTTCGTTTTCGAGTTCTTCCATTTCAACTTTGGCATTAGCCAAGTCAAAGTGAATCCCCCATTTCAATTAGCTTTGCCTTGTATGGTGCAAGTGTGCGTTTTAATTCTTCAAATTCCAGCATCAATTTCAACTCCTGCCAAATGTATTACTGTTTTTGCTGTGCCATCTTGCCGTGCCGGGTTCGGGGCTTATTCTTGTTGTGGAAAGGTCAATCAACCCGTTATTTATATACTCAATGATGTTTGACATTGGCACACCTGTTTTATTATGAACCTCTGCCGCCGTAATGCCGGGGTTATCTTTGATATAATCGCGGATTTCGTCGAACTGTTCGGATTGCTCCATCTGGCACATCTGGCACAAGAAAGCCTTTGCACCCGCCTGCAATCCCCCAAACGCAAACATATCCCCGCATCTTGAACATCGTATTGTGTGTTGTCCCACAACATTCGCCCCCCTTTTTTGCTATTTATGCCATGTGAATTTGGTTTTTTCGCCGTCGTCTGCCGGGCCGATAGAATCCACACCTGCACCCTCCGCCGCCGTATCATCACTTTTCTTCCGATACATTTCGCGTATTTCTTTTGCCCGTTTAACAAACGCGCCGTCACGTTCCTGCGGTATGATATTGCCTTTTTCGTTTGATGTTGGCACAACGTCCAGCATACCAAGTTCCACAAACCGCATGATTAACTCCAGCGGAACATCCGCAGATTTGCTGACTTCCAACGCCGTAATTCCCGGACACGCGCTAACAATATCGCGCACCATATGAAACTGCTCGTCCCGCTCTTTTTTGCAGATGGGGCAACACGGCGGGGGCAAACCTTCGTAGTCAAACATTCGTCCGCAACGCTTACATCTTATGCTCCGCATGGTATCCCCCCTTAACGCAGTGCAGTGCAGTCGCGCCTTAACCTGCCTTACTTATGCAACACTGTTTGAATTTTTTTCCGCTTCCGCACGGGCAAACATCGTTGCGCCCTACCTTAGCTTCGGTGCGGCGGGTGGGCGTTTTAACCGTGGCGGTTTCGGAACTGTTGGTAGAAATTTTGCTCATGTCAACGGTTTGCACCATTTGTAGTTGCTGTTCAGGCACAATTGCTTTACTAAACAAAACGCGAACCGTATCTAACTGGATATTGTTGCTCATTTCCTCAAACATATCAAAACTTAGGAATTTGTATTCCACAAGCGGGTCGCGCTGTGCATAGGAACGCAGAGAAATGCCCTGCCGCATTTGGTCCATCTCGTCTATATGGTCCATCCAGCGGCGGTCGATTGATTTCATCATAACTACACGCTCTATTTCGCGCATTCTTTCGGGTGTGATTTCGGATTCCTTTTTCTCGTATCTCTTGCCTGCGCGGTCAATTAGTCGCTCTTTGAGTTGCTCCTTTGTGATGGTGTTCATGTCGTCCTGCGAAAGCTGAACTGCGTTTTCGTGGAAAATGGGCAGAAGGTCTTTGTTAAGCCCTTCTGTGTCCCACTCTTCGGGGATGTCGCCTTCGGCGGTAAATTCGTCAACGGTGCGGTTAATAACGCCGCGAATCATATTGAAAATGTTAGAGCGTAAATCTGCACCCTCTATTACTTTATTGCGCTCGCCATAAATTATTTCGCGTTGCTCATTCATAACTTGGTCGTATTGCAGAAGATGCTTACGGATTCCGAAGTTGTTGCCCTCTACTTTTTTCTGGGCGTTTTCCACAACGCGGGTAAGCATTCCAAATTCCAGAATATCGTCGTCACCCATGCCCACGGTGGACATGATATTTTTCATGCGGTCGCCGCCGAAAAGACGCAGTAATTCGTCCTCTGCGGAAAGATAAAACCGAGACGTTCCGGGGTCGCCTTGCCGCCCTGCGCGTCCGCGAAGCTGATTATCTATGCGCCGCGACTCGTGCCGCTCTGAACCGATTACCTTCAGCCCGCCGAGTGCCACAACGCCCTCGCCAAGCATAATGTCCGTTCCGCGACCTGCCATGTTTGTGGCAATGGTAACATGACCCGCTTGCCCCGCCTTTGCGATAATTTCCGCCTCGCGCTCGTGATGTTTCGCGTTGAGAACCTCATGCGGAATGCCCTTTTTCTTTAGCAACGCAGAAACCAATTCCGATTTCTCAATCGAAACCGTACCAACAAGCACGGGTTGCCCGTGGGCGTGGCTTTCTTCTATATCTTGCACAATGGCATTGTATTTTGCGGCTTCCGTGCGGAAAATCACATCATCTTTGTCATCACGAATCATTGGCTTGTTTGTGGGTACGGCAACAACGTCCAGCCCGTAAATTTCGCGGAACTCGCCTTCTTCGGTTATGGCTGTTCCTGTCGCGCCCGCTTTTTTCGTGTATCTGTTGAAGAAATTTTGGAACGTAACCGTTGCCAGCGTCTTGCTTTCGCGCTGAACTTTCACGCCCTCTTTGGCTTCAATTGCTTGGTGAAGCCCGTCGGAATAACGCCGCCCCGGCATAAGACGCCCCGTAAATTCGTCCACTATGATAATTTCGTTGTCCTTACTTACATAGTTTACGTCACGATGCATATTGTGGTTCGCTTTAAGCGCGTTGTTGATATGGTGTTGCGTTTCGATATTATCGGGGTCGGACAGGTTTTCTATATTAAAGAAGCGTTCCGCTTTTTTTACGCCGTCTTGTGTTAGCGTAACGGTCTTTTTCTTTTCGTCCACAATAAAATCGCCCTCTTCTTCCACGGCTTGCCGAAGAAGCGGATTGTTCATTTCCTCTTCATTTAATACGCGACCTTTTTTAAGACCTTTCGCAAACCTGTCTGCAACGGAATAAAGCGAGGTAGACTTGCTTCCCTGCCCGCTTATGATAAGCGGAGTACGCGCTTCATCTATGAGAATGGAGTCAACCTCGTCTATGATTGCGTAGTGCAAACCGCGCTGAACTTTGTCTTTCTCAAACACAACCATGTTGTCCCGCAGATAGTCGAAACCCAGTTCGTTATTGGTTGCGTAAGTGATATCGCAAGCGTATGCGTCGCGACGTTCGGGCGGCTTTAAATCGTGGATTATACAGCCCACCGTAAGCCCCAGATATTCAAACATTACGCCCATCATTTCCGCATGGTACGTTGCCAAATATTCGTTTACCGTTACAAGATGCGCACCCTTGCCCTCAATCGCATTCAAATATAACGGAAGCGCGACGGTTTGCGTTTTACCTTCACCCGTTTTCATCTCTGCAATACGCCCTTGGTGCAAAACCGCTCCGCCCAATAGCTGCACCCTAAAGTGTCGCTGATTTATAAGCCTTTGCGTTGCTTCCCTAAAAACCGCAAACGCTTCCGGCATAAGGTCGTCCAGCGTTGTGCCGTCTGCAAACCTTCTTTTAAATTCGTCCGTTTTCCCCCTAAGTTCGCCCTCGGTAAGGCGTTGCATTTCTTGCTCAAGTCCCTCAATGCGGTCAATCACGGGATTAAGCCGCTTTATCTCCTTATCGCTGTAATTTCCAAAAATTTTGTCAAGTAGTCCCATGTAAAAATGCACCTCTTTTTCTGTAATTCGATTGTAGCATTAGCATTACAAACGTGCAAGGGTACTAAGAATTTTTCTTGACAAACGCGCTGTAACGCGATAATTTACATTGGGCTTACGAGATATTTTCTTGGGCTACATAGAAGTAAAGAGGGGATTTATGTATGAAAAAATTTGGACTGCTTTTGATTGCAATGGTAGTTTTATTTTCGTTGTTTGCAGCGTGCAGCAATGACGAAACCGAAGCAACGGATGTATTTGCTTCTGCGGAAGGCGAGACGCTTGGCGGTTTGCTGGAGTCGCTGGGGCTTGCGCGTGAGTTAAACAGCGCGTTGTCAAATTTTGAAGCGGAAGTTTCGCAAAGAATTGAAACCACACCGTTTCAAGCGTTTGTGCTTTTGGCGGACGCGTTGGAATACGGCACAACCAATGTGAGTTTTGCGTACATTGACGAGATGGACGGCTGGGGTGACGGAAATGTTACCGTAAACGCAAGCATTCTTTCCAATGCGGAAGCAATGGAATTTGCGCTTCGCGGCGATGTTGAATTTGAGGGCGTAAATGTGGATTTCTCCATGGCGTTAAATGAAGAACGCCTTGCGGTGGGTTCAAGCGTATTGGGTGAAGATTATTACGGAGTAATGTTTGCAACCTTTGCCGAAGATTTGCCCCGCCTGCTTGAAGAAATGGGCTTCGATTTGGCAGAAAACTTCGAGCTGGCAATGATTTTCTCTTCCATTGTGGAATATCTTGAACTCGTTTTCAGACTGGAAGAGGATTCTTGGGAAGAGCAATCATGGGAAGTGATTTTCAATTTCATTCGCAGTGCGGCGCAAACGCCCGAAGATGTGGACGGCGGCAGACGCATTGCATACACATTCACAATGGCAGATTTGGCGGATTTTATTCGTGAGTATTATGAATTTATTATGAGTAACGATGATTTTATGAGCATATATGATATCCCGCTTTTCTCGGACGCACTGGGCACTACCAGTGCTGATGCGGAAGAGATGTTTGAAGCCATGCTTGAAGAAATTGCCGTACTTGAAGACGTAAACGGCGAACTAACCGTAGCGTTTTACATTGGTGAACGCGACAGGCTTTTGCGCATTGGAATGGACGGCGCGTTTGAGTATGACGGCGAAGAAGTTGAGCTTTCCGCCGTGTTTGATTTCGGCGAAAACGCAACCGATACATGGACGCTTACCGCACAAGCAACGGACGGTTTTGACACATACTCCTTTGAAATGGCATGGGAAATTGGCGAAATCGGCGGGCGTCACGTGCATGAATTTGCAGTTGAAGCTATGGGCGAAAACGTAACGCTAACCACGGAATGGAACCCGACCAACGGCGACTTCGCTATTTTCGCAGGGCTTCCCGAAGTTGGGCGCGCAGAAGTTTTCGGCGGAAATTTAACCATGAGCGGCGGCACGTTCCGCTTGCTGTGGGAGCATATGGAAACGGGCGACAACTGGCGTTACGGTTTCATGCTTGATATCTCCACCGAACGCGGCGCGAATATCGGCAATATTGATTTCGTAAATATCGCAGATTTAAGCTTTGAAGACCTTGAAGGAATCGCAGTTAATGTGATGGAAAACATCATGGGCTTTGGTTTTGACGCGTCCGCACCCGTTTGGGATTTTGAAGACGATTGGGACGATATCGTTTATCTGAATCATCCGCTAAACGGCGAATGGGTATGGGACATGGACGACACATACATTTACGTTTTCACAGGTTACGGCGACGGCGCACGCGGCTTTTTGCCCGACATTTACAATTTCGCGTGGACAACGTATGAAGGCACTCTTATGATTGAAGTGTTCGCCCACGGCGAAATTATGGACGGCACAAACTTCCCCATCTCCTTTGAATTTTGGGATTACGTTATCGCGGGAGATGTTCTCACAATCACAAGCCAGCAAGTTGCAGGCTTGACTTTCAGCTATATCCGTGTAAGATAGAACGCAATAGAACGAGGTGGACGAATGTAGCGATAATCTTTTTCCTGTTTCGTATTAAGCTTCGGGGCTGAACCCGTGGTTTCATTTCGATTGTTTTGGAAGAGGATTGTCGTGCATATTCGCGCCGCGTAGTAGGCTGTGATTTTGTTTGTATTAAAAAATCCTTTTTCAAAGCATAACTTTGAAGGAGGATTTTTTTATGGCGATGATAGATGTTTCGGGTTTGACATTTGCGTATGACGGCAGTTACGACAATATTTTTGAAGACGCGGCATTTAGAATTGATACGGATTGGCGGCTGGGTTTTTGCGGGCGAAACGGGCGCGGAAAAACTACGTTTTTGAATTTGCTTATGGGCAGGTTTGAATACCGTGGCAAGATTTCCGCGAGTGTTGCGTTTGAGTATTTTCCCTTTGAGGTGGAAAATACGGGGCTTGATGTTTTGCAGGTTTTGCTTGAAATTGTCCCTGATGCGCCGCACTGGCAAATCGAAAAAGAGCTTTCAAAACTGGCGGTTGGGTTAGATGTTTTGGAACGCCCGTTTGCAACGCTTTCGGGCGGGGAGCGCACCAAGGTTCTTCTTGCCGCGTTGTTTCTGCGCGAAAACAGTTTTTTGCTGATTGACGAACCCACAACCCACCTTGATATGCACGGGCGCGAAACGGTTGCGCGATATCTGAAAGGTAAAAAGGGATTCATTTTGGTTTCCCATGACCGCGACTTTTTGGACGAATGCGTGAACCATGTTCTGTCGATTAACAAAACAAATATCGAGGTGCAATCGGGCAATTTTTCAAGCTGGTTTCACAACAAGCAACTGCGCGACGGCTTTGAAATTGCCGAAAACGAACGGCTTAAAAAAGACATTTCGCGCTTGCAGGCGGCGGCGAAAAAAACAGCCGCGTGGTCGGACAAGGCAGAGCGCACCAAGATAGGTTTCTCGCCCAACGGCGATGTTGAAAAACACGTAAACCGCCGCGCCTATGTTGGCGAAAAGTCTCGCAAAATGATGGCGCGTTCCAAATCCATTTCCGAGCGGCGCGAACGTGCCGTACAAGAAAAATCCGATTTACTGAAAAATATCGACACCGCAGACAAATTAAAAATTCACCCGCTAAAATACCACGCCCCGCGCCTTATAGAACTGGACGGCGTTACAATTTCCTATGGCGAAAAAACAGTTCTGCGCGATTTTGCCCTCACCATAAGCGGCGGCGAACGGGTCGCGCTAATGGGCGGCAACGGTTGCGGCAAAAGCAGTATCATCAAAATGATTGTCGCACGTGACGAAAATATCCCACATGGTTTGAAAATCTCATATGTACCCCAGGATGCGTCTTTTCTAACGGGCGGCCTTTCCGATTACGCCGCCGCCCGCAAAATTGACGAACCGTTGTTCAAGGCAATTCTGCGCAAGCTGGATTTCTCCCGCACCCAGTTCGACAAAGATATTCGCAGCTTCAGCTCAGGGCAAAAGAAAAAAGTTCTAATCGCCGCAAGTCTTTGCGAACACGCCCACATCTACATCTGGGACGAACCCCTCAACTACATCGACATTCTTTCCCGCATCCAAATCGAAGAACTACTGCAACAATACCAACCCACAATGCTGTTCGTAGAACACGACCGCGCTTTTTGCAGGAATGTTCCAACGCGGGAGGTGCGGTTGTAAGGGAATACCTCGGGGGCTCTGCCCCCGAACCCCCCGCAAGCCTTTAAAAAGGCTTGACCCAAACTTTGACATGGACTAGCGATATGCAGTGTCGCAATCAAAAACCGCGCGAATGCGCGGTTTTAAGTTAAAGTTTTTTGCCCCGCTTTTTTTCAAAAAAGAGGGTGGGGTTTGGGCGAAGCCCCAAGGTGTCTTATTATCAAAGCCCTAAAAAAATCACGACGGCGGCAATGACTGCCAAGTGGAGCGGATATGCAATGTAGAACAGCCACTTGGCGGGCTTGCCGCGCTCGCCGTTGTGGTTGCGTATCAGAAACGCGCCGAAAAAACAGCCGATTGCAAAAAACGGCGTGGCAAGCATCAGCGCGGGCGTCATGCCGTTTTGTGCGGATATGGCGTGGATTTCTTCGGCAAATTTTCCCGTGGCAAGGTATATCGCGGGCGCAATGGCAGAGAGAATTCCCAACACGCCGAAAATTGCGCCGGACACAATGCCGGGCAAAACGCGCCGCAGGTTTTCGCTTTTGATTGTGTGATACAAAAGCGGCACAAGAATCCCTATAAAGTATAAGTCCATGAAAAGCGAAACAAAACACGCGGCGGCAAACAAAAGCCAAAACAGAAAACGAACCTTGATTGTGTCGTACATATGCAAAATGAAAAGGCTTAGGATTATGGTGAACATGATGTTAAAAAAAATCCCGGTGCCGGACATATCCGTTACGCCAAGCACGGTGGGGTGAAAAATCTGCGCAATCGCGCCGAACACAAACAGCCGCCCGATGTACTTTTTCAAGCTTGACGTGTGCCTGTATCCTTCCACCACAAAGTATGCCATTACAACGTACGTAAGCCCGCCTGCGGCATACATTACAAGCAACGGCACAAGGGGCAAAACAGGCGCAAGACCTATCGCAATGTGGTTTGCAACCATGCAAATTACTGCAATCCATTTCAGCGTATACGCATCAAGTGAAAATACTTTCATTGTTATTCAAACACGCGCACGTCTGAAACTTTTACGTCGGCTTCTTCCAGCGCGGCTACTAAATCGGCGGTGTCTTTTGTATCTATGCGCAAAACCATATCGTGGCGGCCATTGCCCCTGTCCAAATTGTTTATGTTGCTGATATTGATATCTGCGTCCGTTACGATTTTTGAAATTTTCGCAACCATTCCCGTATTGTTAGGGATATCCAGCGAAAGACGCGTTCCCTTATGGTCAACGCCCATCAAACTTATGAACGCCTTGAAAATATCGGTTTGAGTGATAATTCCAACAACCGTTTTGTCGTCCTCCACCACAGGCAGCGAGCCGATATCCAGCGAATACATAACCAGCGCGGCATCTTCAACCAGCGCGGCGGGATTTGTAAAATGAACATCTTTCAGCTTTAGCATTACATCTTTGACCTTCGTGCGCGTCATCAAATAGTTTAACTCGTACACGCTTAGCGTAGTAGACTTGGACGGCTTAACCTCCGCCAACAATTTTTCCGAAAGCAAACCCACCAGCTTGTCCTCGCGCACCACAGGCAAAACCTTGTGCTTTCTGTCATGCAATATCTGAAACGCCTTGCTAAGCGAAGCGTCTTCCGTCACCGTTGCAACGTCTGTTGTCATCATTTCTGAGATTAACATTTGTTCCTCCTATGCATTGGAAATTTGTCACACTTTATGATTTACCCCGGCATCCTTTAAAATTCCATTTGCAGTATGTCTGTTTTCAATTTTATCAACTACAGTAAACGGTCTTTTTTTGATAGGGCTGTACCACATTTTATGTGAACCCTTGCCCCGCCTAAGAAAATAACATCCGTTATCGGACAGCAAATCCAATACTTGCCTTGTGTAATCTGCCATTTACGCAACCGCATCTATATTAACGGTACGGTCTATTTCAAGTTTTATTCTAACCGCACCGTTGTATCCAAAGTCGTTTTCCGCGATATCAGCAAGGGCGATTTTCACTCTTTCAAGCAACGCGTCAAACGAGCCGTGGTCTAAGGTCATTGCAAAGTCATCGGAGGACGAAGTGGCAATCCATATTCTTTCATCGTCATACCATGTGAAGCGCACTACAAATTCCATTTTAAGTCCTCCTACGCGCCAAGATAAGCCTTTTTAACTTCGTCATTGGAAATTAATTCCTCGGCAGAGCCTTCGAGGGCGATGTGTCCTGTTTCAAGCACGTATGCGCGGTCGGAGATGGAGAGAGCCATGTTTGCGTTTTGCTCTACAAGGAGAACGGTAACGCCTGCGTCGTTGCATTCGCGCACGATTTTGAAAATTTCGACTACAAGAAGGGGCGCAAGCCCCATGGAGGGTTCGTCCAGCATAAGCAATTTTGGACGCGACATAAGGGCGCGACCTATGGCAAGCATTTGCTGCTCGCCGCCGGAAAGTGTGCCGGCAACTTGTCTGCGGCGTTCTTTTAGGCGGGGGAAGTGGTCGTAAACTTGCTCCATACGTTCGCGCATGGTTTTTGCGGATTGCGTGTAGTTGCCCATTTCCAAATTCTCGCGCACAGACATTTGAAGGAAAATTCTGCGACCCTCTGGCGAATGCGCAAGCCCGCGCCGTACAATATTATGCGGCGCGACTTTGGAAATTGTTTCGCCGTTAAACGTGATAGAACCCGTCTTGGAACTCATTAAGCCGGAAATTGTTTTCAATATCGTACTTTTTCCCGCGCCGTTTGCACCGATTAGCGTAACAATTTCGCCCTCGTTTACATGAAAACTAACGCCCTTGATAGCGTGAATATTGCCGTAATATACGTTCATATCTTCAACTTTAAGCATATTTTGCACTCACCTCTTTTTAGTTCTCGGGGACGTTGTCCCCGAACCCCTACGAACTTTTTTGAAAAAAAGTTCGACAAAAAACTTTAACCTATGGATATATTAAACTAATTCAACACGGATAGATATTTGCGTACAACATCTTCTGTCAATAATCCGATTTCAAGTTGAAACATCTCCTTGCATTTTTCCGTTGATATGTTGTCTGCCACAAAAAATTCATAAATTTTAAGAAGAGTAACCGTTTCAATAACAAGGGATTTGTTTTGCTCGGCTAATAGAACAGGGTCGGAGTGGCTTGGCTCTCTTTCACTAGGGGGGCGATTTCGTAATGTGTTTATAATTAAAAGTGCCTTAACCGTTTTGCTTATATTCTCGTCCTGCAACTTATCTAACCGTCTTCGATAATGCACATCAAGTTGCGAGACATATTCCTGCCTAATATTTGTTTTTACACCTTTTACTTCGCCAACAAATTCTGTGCCTTCGTCAATTTCAAAAAGAAAATCCTCCTTTTTCAAATCAACAAACCCAGACAAGTCAACTGCCAAAATTTCTTCAAGAATCATAAACACTACGTTTACAAGTTCCGTACCGCTAACAAACAAAACAGATTTGTACTCCAGATTTTTTTGGAGATGCTTTTTTGCTTCACGAATTTCACGGCACGCATCTTCTATTTTAGATTCATTTTCGGCAATTGCCGCGTTTAATTCGGAATCATTTAAAACAGGATAATCCAGTAACCATTGCGGATATTCTTCCCTTTCAGAAATCAATCCGCAGCTTTTAAGAAATGCAAGCAAATGATTTTCACTAGCTAAAATACCCAGTGACGTAATTAAAAGCTTATCTTGGGCAACAATCGTTGTTATTTTATCGCTTTTCCTTGAGTAAGACAACACTTCCAAATTCGACGAAACTCGCTCATCAAAGTGAAACGATGCAGTAAATTCGTAATCCCCTATGACTGTTGTTGTTTCCTCATATAAAAGGTTATACGCTGCTTGAGGTATAGTTGCCGGTATTAGCTTCGATAAAATATGCGAATTAAGAGCATCTAAATTATTTTTCAGTTCAATTCTATAGCGATAGCTGCCACGGGAAGAATGGTACAAAAAATAACAATTTTTTGGAAACACAACAATGAAAATCGTTTTCTGCGCCCTCTCCATTATACCTTGAAGGTGAACAAAATCACCAATATTATTAACTGTCTTAGCGTCAGACCACTCGCTTCTCCAAATCTCATCATCGCATAAATCTATAATTGTAATATCGAATTCATCCGGGGATTTGGGAGAGTTTAGTTGTGATACAACCAACCCGTCGATTTTAGAAAGCGCACTTTTACCACTGTAATTTATAATTTGAATATTATTCATTCCACACCCCATAATCTAAGTCCCATTACCCCTTACTCGAATCGCGCATACGCGCGATTCGGAAAATATGATATATCCCCTCACTAGTCCATATTAAAGTTTTTTGCCGAACTTTTTTTCAAAAAAGTTCGTGGGGGTACGGGGGTGAAACCCCCGCGGTTTCAATAGAAACTTTAAGTATTCATTTCGCCTCCCAAATACGCCTCTATAACGGCGGGG
>WQSG01000040.1 GCA_009788055.1 Defluviitaleaceae bacterium
TTACAACACAAAACACTACAGCCTTGATGTAATTATATCCGTTGGATATCGGGTAAAATCTCTGCGCGGCACACAATTTCGCCGCTGGGCTTTGAGTGTATTGCGAGAGTATCTTGTTAAAGGTTTTGCTATGAATGACGATTTGTTGAAAAAAGCGGGTGGCGGCAACTACTGGCAAGAATTACTCACACGCATCCGTGACATTCGCTCCAGCGAGAAAATGATTTATCGCCAAGTGTTGGATTTATATGCCACAAGCGTGGATTATGACCCACGAACGTCAGAATCACGAGAGTTTTTCAAAATCGTGCAAAATAAAATTCATTACGCCGCGCATGGGCATACTGCCGCAGAGGTTATATCCCAACGGGCAAACGCAGATTTGCCAAACATGGGGTTGACCGTGTTTGCCGGAGAGATGACTGTAAAAAGCGATGTCGGCATAGCCAAAAATTATCTCACGCGAGATGAGTTGGAAATGCTGAACCGAATGGTGTCTACGTTTTTTGACCTTGCGGAATTACGTGCCATGCAACATCAGCCTATGTATATGAAGGATTGGGTAGTGGAGTTGGATGATTTTGCAAAACGATATGGCAAGGGCGTTTTATCCACTGCGGGAACGGTAAGCCATAAAGCCGCGCTTGCCAAGGCTGAAGCCGAATTTGAAAAATATCGCAATCGCCTTATTGATGCAAGTTCTCCTGCTGAACGTGATTATATTGCAAGTATAAAAAACGCACAGAAGAAAATAGAGAAGAAACCCGGCAAGCCTGTCGCTAGTGACTAGCGATAGAAACTTGTGATAAGGTAGCGATAGAATTTTGTGAAAGAGTTATCTTATGGGTACAAATTATTATTTTCGGAAAAAGGGTGTGGATTTACCACACCTACACGCCATTGCGGATGAATTGAGTAGCGAGTGTAAATCCTTAGTGGGTAAGTACAATGCAAAAGTTCGTGAAGCCCTTACTGACATGGGAATAGATGGTTACGAGGATTATGACGCGTTTTCAGAACAGCACACATTCTACATCCTAAACGCCGAAGAATTGTGCGGAGACATTCATGTTGGAAAAACATCCGCTGGATGGAAACCTCTTATGCAAGCCTCGGAGCATTTTGACTCTATGGAAACTTTGAAGCTGTGGTACGAAAAGAACAAGCACGAATACATCTTTATAAATGAGTATGANGAAGAAAAATCGTTTGACGGATTTCTAGCCGATATTCACAAGCGCAAAGATGACCCAAATTTGAAAGAAGGAACACAGGGAAAATGTGCCACCGGTTTCAGATGGGAGTACCGAAAATTTTCGTAAATTATAGGGAAAATATGCGGGATTTATCGTCTTAAAGAGGCTCAACTTTGCAACAACTTGTATACGGACGCGGCTACAAATCGCAAACACCGATATCGGCAAGCAAGCGGATGCAGTGGCAGTCGCAGGAAAGCAAAACGCCGCTGAAGCCGTTGCCGGAAAGGCCGCCGCTGGTTGTGAAAATGGTGACGGTCTGTCCGATGTGTCGTATCATGCTGTCCACAAGACATTTCATAGAATCTACCATGATAAAACCTCCGTTCATGCGTTATTTATTTGAAGGATTGTACACTTCATACTGTCATGATATGGGGCTTGGGTAAAAACGTGCATACAAAATTTCTTGTGGTATAATTGTCCTGAGGTGAAAATAAATGCTTGCACTTGAAATGGAAAAGTCGGATGTAAAAGGATTTATGGGGCGGCTTTTGCGGGAAGAATTGTTTGACAAATTTGAAGCACGTTTGGTTGAAGTGGCTACAACTACAAAAATAACCATTGACGGTTTGCGGATAACAGAACCCACGGAAGAAAACGCGGCGGAACCCCCCGCCTTTGCAACGTGGGGAGAAATGCGTCCGCTTGTGTATGAAATAATAAAATTCAGCGCAAAGCCGCGCCAAGTGAAAATTATTTTTGCGGGCGATACAGAAATACATACGAATGCCGCCGCCCTATTTTTGAATTTGCTTTACGAAAACGATACGGTAACTTTCACCACGGCAACCGCACAAAAGCAATTTGCAATGGACAAAACGCTGGACAACGCATGGGACGATTCCACCAGAAAATTTTTTTCCGACGCAGGCATAACCGTGTCGGACAGAGAATAGCATCGGGATAAAAAAATCCCGCAGGCATCGCGCTTGCGGGATTTTTCTTGGTTATTTGTTTTTTTTCTTGTTGTTGTTTGTGCTGTTGGAAGCGTTGTTGTGGCAATCTTCTGCAAATTCTGTCCTGTTAGCGGATTGATTGTTTGTGGTATCCGCATTGTGCTTTTTGTTGTTGTCCATACCGTTTTACCTCCCTTCCACACCCTGCCTTTTGGCAGTGGAAGTAAGTATATTAAATGCTTACTCTCACAGTATGATACAAAATTGAGATATTTATACATAAGAAATTTTTTTACCGTGCGCGGGGTAAATTTTCGATTGTTTCTGCAATGGTTTGGGCGATTAAAAATTGCGTGGCGGGGTCTGCAAGACGGGTTGCTTCTTCGGGGTTGGAGAGGAAAAGGAGTTCCAGAATGACTACGGGAATTTGCGATTCGCGAAGAATACGGAATTCGGGCGCGTAGCGGGTTCCCCTGTCTTGGCTTTGCAATGCGGCGATGAGGGCGGTTTGGAATTTTTCCGCTATTTCGGCAGAGCCTTCTGCCGTGCCGTAGAGCGTTAGCGTTCCGCGTGAACGCGGGCTTGCGGAACAGGCGTTGCAGTGGATGGAGATAAAATAATCACCGATTGCATTTGCGATTCTTGCGCGGGCGGCGGTGGACAAAAAGTAATCGCAGGTGCGCGTGGGGATTAGCAAGACGCCCGGTTGGTAGAAAATCTCCAGCAATTTTTGCGAAATCGTCAAAACAATTTCTGCCTCGTATGGCGCGTTTCTGTGGACACTGGGCGCGCCGGGGTCGCGGCCGCCGTGCCCCGCGTCTATGATTACGATTGTGTGATATCGTTCGCGTGGGTCTACTAATTTTATGTACGAATGGGCGGCGGTTTCGCCGTATTCCACAAACGCCCCGTATCGGTTGAAAAATGTGAAGCTTTCGCCCTCGCGTAAGATGTGCATTGGCAGAATGTCGTAGCGCGAAAGGGACGAAAACCTGCGCGAAAAGTCCGCGCCTTCAAAGGAAACGGTTTGCCGTCTGCGGTGGTAGATGTAATCGACAGTTGCGTTAAGTTCGTGCGGAAAGGTGATTTTGCCTGAATACGCATCGAAAAAAATTCCGTCGCCCCAACTAAGCGGAACAACAGGCAAGATACTTTGCGCACTTTCAGACGGCGGCGGCGCGAATGATACTTCGGTTTGCGGCGCGAAAACAGTCGCCGTTTGAAACGCCGCCGCGGGGATTGTTTCGCGCCGCGAATGCCAATTCGCAAAAAGCAAAACCGCCAGCAAAACCCAACTGCTGACGCACATCCCCGCCAAAAAAAACGCGGGCAAAATCAATTCCCGCGCTTCCCGCGAAAAATCACGAACGCCCCGCGTTCCGCGATATTCCCGCCGAAACAGGCCGAGGCGTGGTTGGCTACTCATTCCAGCCCTTTAGTGTTTCGTGGGCGGTTTGCAATTCTGTTGGAATGTCTATATTTTGCGGGCATTTTTTCACGCATTTTCCGCATGAATTACACTTGGAAACATCGCCGCCCGCACGGGTTATGAACATATATGAACGGCGCGGATTGTTGCAGTGTTCAAACATTTTGAATTCGTTATACTGCGTGAAAATACCCGGAATTTGTACGCCGGTGGGGCAAGGGACACAGTAATTACACGCGGTACACGAAATGGAAACTATGGAATTGTACGCGTCACGTGCGGCGGAAATGGTTTCTTTTTCCGCTTGCGAAAGGCAATTGGGGCGCATGGATTCTTGACTGAACATGGCGACGTTTTCCTTGACCTGTTCAAAGGTACTCATCCCGCTCACGATTGACGAAACGTGCGGAGAATCCACCAAGTGCCGAAACGCCCATTCCGCGGGTGTTCTGCCGTGTTTGTCGGTTTTTTCGTAAATCGCTTTAACGGGCGTGGGCGCGAATGCCAGCCCGCCGCCTCGAAGCGGCTCCATTATGGTAACACCAAGCCCGTGACGCCCTGCAAATTCTAAGCCATCGTGGGTTACTTCTTCGTTTATGTCAAGCATATTTTGTTGCACCATGCACATTTCCCACGGATATTTTTGCACGACATCTTTGAAATTTTCGTAATTGCCGTGATACGAAAATCCGATGTGCTTAATTAGCCCTTCGCGCTTGAATCCCTCAAAGAACTTGAATATTTCGCGCCGTTGGATATCGTCCCATGCTTCGGGGGTTATTCTGTGAAGGAGGTACAGGTCGATGTAATCGGTGCGGAGTTTTTTCAGCGTGTTTTCCAAATTTACACGAATTATGGAATCGTCATGCATTTCCCACCATGGTTGCTTGGTTGTGAAAATTACTTTTTCGCGCCGCTGTTTATCCGCAAAAGCCTCGCCAAGAATGCCCTCGCTTTCGCGGCTGTGATACCCAAACGCTGTATCGAAATAATTTATGCCGCTGTCGGCACAAAATTGAAGTAACTCTATTGCGGCGTCACGGTCTACGCCTTGGTTGCTGTCTCCGTTTATAAACGGCAGACGCATACATCCCATCCCCAAAAGTGATACCTCTAAGCCCGTTTTTCCTAATGTCCTGTATTGCATTTTTTCACGCCCCTTTGGGCAATGTTACAAAAAATGTATACCGCCGTCAATTTGTTTCACGATTCGTGTAAGGGATTTCAAAACACTTTGCAAAAGTTTATAATGTTGGCGCATGAATGAAATATTGAAGGAAGTGCAAAAATGACCCCACAAGTTGGCGTAATAATGGGAAGTAAATCCGATTGGGAAACAATGCAACACGCTTGCAAAATTCTTGACGAAATGCAAATTTCGTATGAGAAAAAAGTAGTATCTGCGCACCGAACGCCGCAGCTTATGGCGGAATACGCAACGCAAGCCGCGTCGCGTGGGCTTAAAGTAATCATAGCAGGCGCGGGCGGCGCGGCACATCTGCCCGGCATGACGGCGGCGTATACATCTTTGCCCGTTATCGGTGTACCCGTGCAGTCACGCGCATTAAGTGGGATTGACTCGTTGCTTTCCATCGTGCAAATGCCCGCCGCTGTTCCCGTTGCAACAATGGCAATCGGGGTTGCGGGTGCAACAAACGCGGGGCTTATGGCGGCGCGTATTATCGGCGCGTTCGACAATTCGATTTTTGAAAAAATGGAAAAATACCGTGCGGAAATCCGCGACACGGTTTTAACTTCGCACACGCTGGAGGATTAATGGAACACTATACCGAAATCAACGCAAAAACCGTTGACAAATGGGTTGAAGACGGCTGGGAGTGGGGCAAGCCCGTCAGCACGAAAGCCTGCGAAAAAGCACGGCGCGGAGAATGGGACGTTTACTTAACCCCAACGCGCCCCGTCCCCAAGGATTGGTTCATGCCAATGAAGGGCGCGAAAATTCTCGGGCTTGCAAGCGGCGGCGCACAGCAAATGCCTATTTTCTCTTTGCTTGGTGCGGATTGCACCGTTATGGATTTATCCGACCGTCAACTGGAAAGCGAACGTCTTATTTCCGAGCGCGAGGGATACAAAATCGAAATCGTAAAAGCGGATATGACCTTAAAATTCCCCTTCGCAGACAACGCTTTCGACCTGATTTTTCATCCCGTTTCAAACTGCTTCATCGAAGACGTGTACCACGTTTGGCGCGAGTGCTTCCGCGTTTTGCGCCCGAACGGGATTTTACTTTCGGGCTTAGACAACGGCATCAACTATCTTTTCGATATAGACGAAGCGGGAAAGCCCCTGACCGTCGCAAACAATCTGCCCTTTAATCCGTTGAAAAATCCGAAACTCTTAGATGAAGCAATAAAAAACAACGAGAGTATACAATTTAGCCACAGTTTCGATGAGCAAATTGGCGGGCAAATAAAAGCCGGCTTCCTAATCAGCGGCGCGTACGAAGATTACAACGGCAGCCCCGATTGCCAAAACAGCCCGAAATTCGCCACGGCACAAGCGGGAATACCTGCGTTCTGGGCAACGAAGGCAATCAAGTGAGCATAATTATTGATATAAAAAGAGGTGATAATCTTGATTGTTTTAGCATCTGCGCGAAAGCATAGGATTTCCGAAACGAATATGATTGAGCTTATCGCCGACCCATATGTGGTTTTGCGAATGAGAGATGAACCGGAAAAACTGTTATTTCTAGGGTTTGACTCAAAAGCCAGAGCAATTGAGGTTATTACAGATACAGGTGCGGACGGGCAAGTATTTATCATACACGCTGATAAAATTACAAAAAAGTATGAAAAACTATTAAGGGAGGCAATGGAATGAATGTTGACACTGAAGTAGTTTGGCGCAAGGGAGATGCGGAAATGCCTGAAAATGTGAAGCATGTTGTAATATCGGCAAGGAACGAGTTGTTGCTTAGGTCGTTAGAGATACCTGCTAATGCGGTGGAGACAATTCGCTATAACGCCAGCAAGAGCAATAAAACTGTGAATGAGTATATTTCATCTTTGGTGCTTGGCGGCATTAAAACTGCGCTGTAGAAATACTCCAAGTGAAAATAATTCATATTATCGGAGGTTAATCATGGCAAATAATAAAAGCGGGTTTAACAAATGGGGAACGCCAATCATTGAAGCATTTTTGGGTTCACTTGGAATTATTATCCCTTTGATTGTTATGGTGATTGCTTTGTGTGTGAAAAAATCTAAGCAAAACAAAGCGGATATCCTTGCGTGAGAAAGAAGGAGGAAAAAATTTTGAAAATAATTCAGCCATATCAAACAATCGGAATAATGGGCGGCGGTCAGCTTGCGCGCATGATGTGTATTGCGGCGAAAGCGATGGGCTACAAAACGGCGGTGCTGGACCCCACGCCGAACTGCCCCGCAGGGCAGGTTGCAGACATAGAAATAACCGCGGCGTATGACGATATTGAAGCGGCAAAAAAGCTTGCGGAAGTGAGCGACGTAATCACATATGAGTTTGAAAACGTGCATTACACCGCGCTTGCGGAGCTTGAAAAAATTGCGTATCTGCCGCAGGGCAGTGAGGTTCTCAAGATATGCCAGCACAGATACACGGAGAAAAAAACGATTTCCGATATGGGCATTAAAGTTGCGGATTTTCGTCTGATTGAAAAACCGGAGGACTTGGAGAATATCGAATATCCATGCGTTATAAAAACGACGCGGGGCGGCTACGACGGCAAGGGGCAAATGGTTTTGCGAAGCGCGGCAGATTTGCCCGCCGCAAAAGAACTTGCCGCGCAAGCCGAGTGTGTTCTGGAAAAATTCGTGCCGTTTTCAAAAGAGATTTCTGTAATCGTTGCGCGAAGCACCACGGGCGAAACGGAGGTTTTCCCCGTTTCAGAAAATATCCATGTAAACAGCATTTTGCACCAGTGTATAGTTCCTGCACGTATTTCTCCCGCACTTGAAAAAGAGGCGATTGACTGCGCCCGCAAAATTGCAGAAAACCTTGGCGCAACAGGTGTGCTTGGCATCGAAATGTTTGTTGTAGACGACCGCATAGTAATCAACGAGATTGCGCCGCGTCCTCATAATTCGGGGCATTATACAATTGACGCTTGTGTCACAAGCCAGTTTGAACAGCATATCCGCGCCGTTTGCGGCTTGCCCCTTGCCGAAACCACACTGCACACCCCCGTCATAATGGTAAACATTCTGGGCAATCACCTCGATAAAAACAATTTGCATAATCTAGCCCCATACCACCCGTTGTTGCGTCACGGCAAAATCCACCTATACGGAAAAGCCGAAGCCGTGAACGGGCGAAAAATGGGGCATATTAATTTGCTTGGCTCTCACGATGAAGTTTTTAAACTTGTGGATGAATCGGGAATTTGGGTGTGAGTAAACTGCGTTGGCTTTTGGTTGCGGCGATTACCGTTATGGTGGTTTTTACTATCGTGCGGCATCAAAATATGGAACAAGATAGTTGGGTTGATTTGTCCACGATTTCGTGGCACGTGGTTTCGCTGGGAAGCATGACGGTAAATTTAGCACATTGCGAAGATAGCAGGCCTGTCGCTCTTATTTTTGAAACCGAGGTTGGGATTAATGCCATGGGCTGCGCGAACGAATCTGACGAAGTTTATAACCATTTCACCAAAAATATTCAGCTTGCCCGCAAAGAAGTGCTTGACATATTTTCCGCCAAAACACATAACGAAGTACGAACATATGAGGGAAGATGGGAAGCCTCAGAAATCGTAAAGTATCGTTTGCGGGAAGTTTTTGATACGGAGCGCATTGTCTTGGTAGTTTTTCCTGAATTCAAATTTGAAAGTGTGCAGACGGATGATTAAACAGGTATCTAAATGGAAGAAAAAATAGGAGGCGCGAAAATGTACAAAGTAAAAGTGTATGTAACACTGAGGGAAAGCATTTTAGACCCGCAAGGAAAAGCGGTAACAGGCGGGTTGCACAAGTTAGGTTTTGAAGAAGTGCGGGAGGTTCGCATCGGGAAGTTCATCGAAATGACAATTGACGGTGCGGAAAACATCGAAGAGCGCGTTAAGCAAATGTGCGGCAAGCTTCTTGCTAACGAAGTGATGGAAGATTTCCGTTACGAAATTGAAAAGGTGCAATCATGAAGTACGCGGTAATCGTGTTTCCCGGCTCAAACTGCGATGTGGATATGTTCCACGCGGTAAAAGACGCGCTGGGTTGCGAAGCGGAATATGTATGGCATGACGAAACATCCCTTGACGGTTTCGACGGCGTGTTACTGCCGGGAGGGTTCTCCTACGGCGACTATTTGCGTTGCGGCGCGATGAGTGCGCTGTCAAACATTATCCCCGCCGTAAAGCAAGCGGCGGCAGACGGCAAGCCGATTCTTGGCGTGTGCAATGGCTTTCAAATTTTGACGGAAATTGGACTTTTGCCCGGCGTTTTATTGCGCAACCGCGGCATGAAATTCATCTGCCGCCCCACAGAGCTTCAGGTCGAGAATAACAATACGATTTTTACAAACCTATATGAAAAAGGCGAACTCGTGAACATTCCCATTGCCCACGGCGAGGGCAATTACTGCGCGGACGAAAAAACCCTTGCACAACTTAAAGCCGACAACCGCATAGTTTTCACCTATGCCGAAAACCCAAACGGAAGCGCGGAAAATATTGCGGGAATAATCAACGAACGCGGCAACGTCCTTGGCATGATGCCCCACCCCGAACGCGCCGTAGAAGATTTACTTGGCGGCACAGGCGGGCTGAAGTTGTTTAAATCCATTTTGCAAGGCTTGCCACGCTGAAATTAATCAAGCGGAGGAATTAACATGAGTGATACTGTAATAGATATCAATGCCTTGCCGTCATTGCTGTTTCGGATGTTTGATACATCGCGTGTAAGCATATCGAAGACAGAAGGCGGTATTCACGTAATGCCAATGAAGGAGGATAACTCCATTGATGGTCTTATTGGCATACTTTCCGAGTATCCCGAAATGTCCGTAGATAATTTTTTAACACGTATGCGGGCAGATAAGGAGTTGGATTTGTGACACACTATGTTTTAGACGCTTGCGCCCTTATGGCTGTTTTGTATGGCGAAAAAGGTGCAAGCGTGGTAAAGGCGGCGTTTGATGAAGCTGATAAAGGCACGGCAAAAATCATAATGCACAAAGCAAACCTTCTGGAGGTTTACTACGATTTGTTCCGCGCTTTGGGAAAAGATAAAGCAGATGTGATTTTGTCTGAAATAAAGAAGCGTTCGATAGATATCAACAGCGAAATATCAGACGAATTTTTCGCTGTTGCGGGGCGACTGAAAGCAACGTACAAAATTTCCTTTGCGGATTCTTTTGTATTGGCGCAATCGTTAATCTCGGGCGGGGCATTGCTTACCGCAGACCATCATGAGTTTGATGTCATAGAAAGCGCGGAGAACATAACTTTTGCGTGGGTTAGATAATCAGACGTAAGAACGGAGGTATAAAATGAATATCGTAAACATCATAAACATTGGGATTGCGCTTGGTTTTCCGGTCATCATCATTGTGGCAGGTTATTACATCATAAAAGCGGCAGTGCGCAATGCAATCCTTGAAGCGAAGAAGGAATTAAACCCCGGTTCGGAATATTTCAAGTCTATCATCAAGAGTGCGGTAAAAGACGCGCTGGAAGAATCGCGGCAAGGCGAAACCGAAACCCAATGAAAAACCGAATATTCTTTGCGGTACTCTTGGCGGTGCAGTTGATTTTTTGTTTCACTGTTCCTCTTTTAATGGCGGAGTGGGGAAGTTTCCCTTATAGAATCGGCGGGGCTATGTTGGTAATTCAGCCGTCTGTTATGTATCTTGGTGCGGTTTATATTTTCGCATACAAAGCCGATTTGAAACTGTTTCTTGTTCCCCTTAGTATTCTGCCTGTGATTGCCGTAAACTTTTGGCTTTTACACTTTGACTATTTGGGGTTTGGCTTTGGCGTGTTGTATCTGGTTGTAGTGCTTATCGGAATACAACTGCCATTGCTTGCAATAACGCTTGTTGCTTCAATTATTCTGGAAATAAGAAAATTTCGATTGGGTCTGCCGTGTTACAAGAACGAAAAAACGCCTTTGCGCGTAATGCTGGGCGGTTCTGCAATATTTTTATTGGTTTTTCTTTTCCTATCTCGTTTATAAAGAAAGGACGCAAAAAAATGATTACACCACAAGAAATAGCGGCGCAAAAAATCTATGCGCAAATGGGAATGACGGACAGCGAGTTTGAAATGGTAAAGGAAATTTTGGGGCGGTTGCCGAATTATACGGAGGTTGGGCTTTTTTCCGTAATGTGGAGCGAGCATTGTTCGTACAAGAACTCTAAGCCCGTTTTGCGGAAATTTCCCACGAAGGGCGAAAGGGTACTGCAAGGGCCGGGCGAAGGCGCGGGCGTTGTGGATATCGGTGACGGGTTGGCGGTTTGCTTCAAGATAGAAAGCCACAATCACCCATCTGCGATAGAGCCGTATCAGGGCGCGGCAACGGGCGTTGGCGGAATTATCCGCGATATTTTTTCCATGGGTGCAAGACCTGTGGCGGTTTTAAATTCCTTGCGGTTTGGCGAGCTGGACAACCCACACACCAAGTATCTTTTTGAGGAGGTTGTTGCGGGCATTGCGGGTTACGGAAACTGCGTGGGCATTCCCACAATCGGCGGTGAAATTCAGTTCGACCCGTGTTACGCATCAAACCCGCTGGTAAACGTAATGTGCGCGGGAATTATTCGCCACGAAGATATAAAATCCGGCGTTGCGAAAGGCGAAGGCAATTCTGTAATGTATGTGGGCGCGGCAACGGGGCGCGACGGCATTCACGGCGCGACTTTCGCCAGTACAGAGCTTTCGGAAGAGTCCGAGAAAAAGCGTCCGTCCGTGCAGGTTGGCGACCCGTTTATGGAGAAACTTTTAATTGAAGCCTGTCTTGACATTATGAATCACCCCGCGCTTGTTGGTATTCAAGACATGGGTGCGGCGGGGCTGATTTCTTCCTCCTGCGAAATGGCATCAAAAGGCGGCTCGGGCATTGAGCTTAACCTTGATAATGTGCCGCAACGTGAAGAAAACATGAACGCATACGAAATGATGCTTTCGGAATCGCAAGAGCGTATGCTTTTGGTTGTGGAAAAAGGACGAGAAAACGAAATTGAAGAACGCTTTGCGAAATACGGTTTACACGCCGTAACCGTGGGCAAAGTTACAAATGACGGGCTTATGCGGATTTTCCATAAGGGCGAACTACAAGCGGAAGTCCCTGCGGATGCGCTTGCGTTATCCGCGCCCGAATATCAAAAGCCATCCCGCGAGCCCGCGTATTTCCAAGAAATGCAAAACACGGACAGCGGCATTACCGTCACGGACTACAACCAGACTTTGCTTTCGTTGCTTGGCCAGCCAACAATCGCAAGCAAGCGTTGGGTTTTTGACCAATACGACTACATGGTGCGTACAAACACGGTTGTGCCGCCCGGTTCGGACGCGGGCGTTATTCGTGTGCGCGGCACAAACAAGGCACTCGCGCTTACAACGGATTGCAACAGCCGTTACGTATATCTTGACCCGTATGTGGGCGGAAAAATCGCCGTAGCGGAAGCGGCGCGAAACATTGTGGCAAGCGGAGGCAAGCCCCTTGCAATCACCGATAATTTGAATTTCGGTTCGCCCGAGAACCCCGAAATCTTCTGGCAAATTGAAAAATCCGCAGACGGTATTTCCGAGGCTTGCAATGTTTTTGAAACTCCCGTTATCGGCGGCAATGTTTCGCTGTACAACGAGCGCGGCGAAACCGCAATTTATCCCACGCCCACAATCGGAATGGTTGGGCTAATCGAAGATGTTTCGCAAATTACAACCCAGTTTTTCAAAAACGCGGGCGATTTCATTTATATTTTGGGCGACACAAAACCCGAGTTTGGCGGAAGCGAATTGCAAAAATTAACCGCCGGAAAAATTTTCGGCGCACCGCCGCAACTTAATCTTGATGACGAAAAGCGCGTACAGGATATTGTGCTTTTGTCAATTAAATCGGGGCTTGTTGCGTCTGCGCATGATGTTTCCGAAGGCGGAATTGCAGTTGCTCTTGCGGAATGTTTGATGGGGCAACTCACCCTCGGCGCGGAAGTTTTCACCGAAAGCGACAACGCAACGGCGTTTCTGTTTTCGGAAAGTCAATCGCGATTTATTATCAGCGTTTCGCCGAAAAATCAGGCGGCGTTTGAAAATCTCACCGACGCAAAACCAATCGGAAGCGTCACAGGCAAGGGCAACCTTCGCGTAGAAATAGGCAACGAAAAAGCTATAAATATTCCTGTAAAAATTCTGCACGACATTTGGGGAGGGGCAATAGAATGCCTACTGAAATAGTTGCCGCCGAAGGCGGCGGCTCGCCGTGCGAAGCACGATGCGCGAACGAAGCGAAAATAAATCATGAATGCGGTCTGTTTGGAATTTGGGGACACGAAGAAGCCGCACAGCTTTCGTATTACGGCTTGCACAGCTTGCAACATCGCGGGCAAGACGGCGCGGGAATGGTCGTAAAAAACGGCGATGTTTTAACGCGCACAAAAGGGCCGGGGCTTCTTACGGAGGTTTACAATTCCAAAATGCTTGCGGAAATGAAAGGCACGGCGGCAATTGCCCACGTGCTTTACGCAACGGGCGGCATGAAAAGCAGCACAGCCATCCAGCCGCTGTTGTTCCACTTTGAGCAAAGCAGCAGCCTTGCAATTTGTCATAATGGCGCCCTGGTAAACTCCAAAAGTTTGCGCAACAAGCTGGAAGAATACGGCAGTATTTTTCAAACTACCTGTAGCTCCGAACTTCTTGCGCACATTATAAAACGCTCTCGGCTTGTTACTTTTGTGGATTCGTTGAAACGCGCACTTTCGCAAATTTACGGCGGGTTTGCGTTTCTTCTTATGACGAAAAACGCGCTTTACGCGGCGCGTGACCCACGCGGTTTGCGTCCGCTTGTGCTGGGCAAGCGCGGCGACGCATACGTTGTGGCAAGCGAAACCTGCGCACTTGATACCGTCGGCGCGACTTATATCCGCGACGTTGCGCCCGGCGAACTTATTATTATTGACGACAACGGCATAAAATCCGAATTTTACACATCGGATAAGGGCATGGCACTTTGCGGAATGGAATTTATTTACATCGCCCGCCCCGATTCCAATATCGAAGGCGTAAACGTCCACACGTCCCGAAAAAACGCGGGCATAGTTCTTGCAAAAGAATCGCCCACGGCGGGCGCGGAGGTTGTTATAGCTTCGCCCGATACAGGAATTTCCGCCGCGATAGGTTACGCCGAAGCGGCAGGAATCCCCTACGAAATTGGGCTAATCAAAAACAGATACATCGGGCGCACATTTATCGCGCCGTCACAAAACCTGCGCAAGCGCGGCGTAAAAATGAAACACTCCGTTGTGCGCTCCATTGTCGAAGGAAAATCCGTCATCCTTGTTGACGACTCCATTGTGCGCGGCACAACAATGCGTCACCTTGTAAAACTTCTTAAAGACACGGGCGCACGCGAAGTGCATCTTAAAATCGCCTCGCCCTTATACAAATACCCTTGCTACTACGGAATCGACACACCATCACCAAAGGAACTTGTCGCGCACAAACGCTCTGCAAGAGAAATAAGCAAACTAATGGACGCAGACTCCATCTCCTTCATAAGCGAAAGCGGCCTTGCCGATGCAATCGGCATAACCCACAACAATACCCACGGCCTCTGCATGGCTTGCTTCAACGGCGACTACCCCACACACTTGCAAGATTTCGCAGGGATTGAGCTGAAATAGAAAAAAACCGCGCCGTTCAAACACGGCACGGTTTTTTTGTGGGGGATGGATAAGGGTTATAATCAACGCACTTTCAAAATTCAACAATAGACCTGTCCTGCAACCGGGCGTTGCCCTAGTTTAACGCGATTCGTAGGTTTTCCAGATTGCGCCACATTAGGTCAAGGTAGGTTACGCCGTTGTTAAAGTCTGCGTGGGTTACGTTGTGGGCAGAGTGGAATTCTAAAAGCTGTGCGCCTGTGTCTTCGGCGATTGTATTTGCGATGGCACGGTTGGAAAGTTCGATGTGGAACACAACGGGGATTTCCTCATCGCGCACGAGGGTAATCATGGATGCGATTGTGGCGGGGCTTACCTGCGTGTCAACGCAACAGCCGTCGAAGGCGGAGAAATGCGTTAGCCCGTAGGTATTCACAAAGTACAGGAACGGAAACCTATCGCCAAAAACGATTGTGCTTCGTACGCCGTTTTCGACAACTTCGATGAAAGCGCGGTCAAGTTCTTGCAGTTCTGTTATGAATTCTGCTGCGTTTGTGCGGAAAAATTCTGCGTTTGCGGGGTCTTTTTCCGCCAAGATATTGGCAAGCTCTTCTGCAATGATTATCACATTGCGGGGGCAAGTCCAAACGTGTTCGTCGTAATGCTCTACGTGGTGGGGGAAGTCGCATTCATCGTCGTCGCAGTCTTCCGTGTGTTCTACCACGATTGCTTCAACCATGTCTAACAGCGCGATTGTGGGCATATCTTCCTGCCCCACCGCCGCCAAAATAGGCGCGACCCAGTCGTCTTTGTGACCGCCCACGTGGATTAATAAATCCGCTTGGCCAATCTCAATCATGTCGCGTGGAGTTGGCTCGAAGCCGTGACTTTCCGCTCCGGGGGAAATAAGCAAGGATAGGTCTACACGCCCGCCGCCTATTCTGCGCACAAAATCGTATTGCGGAAAAATAGTTGCAATCACACGCAACGGGTCGGTTACGGGTTCGACGTTTTCTACACCGTTGCCCGTCCCGTTTTCAGTTACATAGTCAACCGCAGGTGGGACATTTTCACCGCCGCCACACGCCGCAAATACCGCAAGAAACAGCACCACCATAACGAACATCAAAAATCTCTTCATCATCAAATCTCCCTAAACGCTAAAGTTTTTTGTCGAACTTTTTTTCAAAAAAGTTCGTGGGGTGCGGGGCAACGCCCCGCAAACTTACCTAGAAATATAAACCGCCTGCGCCAACTCGTTCCAGCTAACGTCTGCACCGAGTTTTTCCGATATATAACGCACGGGTACAAATGTATAGTCGTTTACAATCACGGGCGTGCCCATTCCATCGGGCAGAGGAACACCAACGGGCAAGCGCAAAGTTTCACCGTCCGATAAAACCGTAACGGTTCGTGTGTCGCCGTCCCATTCCACCTCTGCGCCAAGACCTTCCGCCACAATGCGCAATGGTACCATCGTGCGGCCGTCTACCGAAATAAACGGCACGGCGTCGCTTCTGTGTTCCACCCCGCCTACCGTGAAATTACGGTAGCCGATTATCAAGCGTATTCCGCCTGCGGGCATACCATGGGCAACAGGGCGGTTTGTTGCCGCCATCAAGTCGTATACATACTTGGTTACGCCATTTGTCCACATGGCGTTCATCATGCCGCCCTCTTCACGCGAATCGTAGAAGAAAATGATAAACTCGTGGTATTCGCGGTCGCGCACACGAACATTGTTTGCCGCCGCCGTATTTGCCGCGTCGCCGTCACGCGGTTGGAAGTCCACGGGAAAACGCTCCGGTGCAAGCCCGCCCAAATTATATGGAAGCGGCGCGTATAAATGGTCATGCCCCGCCCTTGTCATTGTGGCAAAGTGTTGCGTAAATTGGCTTGCAAATTCATATGCCGCCGCGTCGCTTGTTCCGCCGCGCCCGAATATATGAATTTCGCCGTTATCGCCCTCAACTCTGCCGCTTACTCTTCCGTCGCGGCTTGTAAAGTGATAACTAAACTGCCCCGTAACACTCGCGTTACGCGGCACGGCGTCACCCGCAGCGTTTATCCGCCCGAGATTGTCATTGCCCCCCGCGCCGTAAATAAGCCAGTCCAACTGCACCTTCCGCGCAGGAATATCCGCCGCGATAACACTAAGCGGCATTGCGCACATAACAATTAAAATAACTGCGCACAAAACTTTTTTCATAAAATCACCTCAAAGGAATTGTAAAGCAACCAAGTTATAAGGTCAAGGCGGGGGCGCGCCCCGGTTCGCGATAAAAAACCCAATACAGCGGGGGAAAATTATCCCCCCGTTATATTGGGTTTTTGCGTAGGTTAATTACACTTTAAAGAACGAAACAAGTTGTTGCAGTAGTTCTGCTTGAGAGGTTAGTTCTTCGGACGCGGCGGCGGTTTCTTCGGACACGGCAGAGTTTGCCTGTACAACCTGTGAAATTTGACCGATACCGGTTACAATTTGGGAAATCGCTTCGGCTTGCTCTTGCGAAGATTTTGCGATTACGCTTACCACATTCAAGACCTTGTTGGCGTTTTCTACGATTGTGTCCAGCGTCTCTGCGGTAGAGCGAGCCATATCCGCGCCGGAGTCTACCGTGTTGATGGAGGTGCTTATCAGCGAGGTTGTTTCGCTTGCGGCTTCTTGACTGCGCGCCGCAAGTGAACGTACTTCTTCCGCAACAACGGCAAAGCCTTTTCCGTGTTCGCCTGCCCGTGCGGCTTCAACTGCGGCGTTAAGAGCAAGCAAGTTTGTTTGGAACGCGATATCCTGAATGGTACGGATAATCTTGGATATATTGTTTGACGCATCCTTGATTTGGTTCATCGCGCCAAGAGTTGCTTGCATTGCCTCGTTACCTTCGCGGGCGTTTGACGTGGATGTATTGGAAAGTTCGTTGGCTTGGTTCGCGTTTTCGGCGTTGGCAAGGGTTTGCTGGTTAATCAAGTCCACAGAAGCGTTAAGCTCTTGAACAGAACTTGCTTGCGAACTTGCGCCGTTTGCCAAGTCCATCGCGCTGGACGAAATTTGTTTCGCGCCCGAAAATACCTGCGAAGACGCGGTAGAAATTTCCGACATGGTTTTTCGCAACGTGTCGCTGATATTGTTCACGGAAGTTTTTATTAAATCGAAAGAGCCTACATACTTGCGGTCAATTTTGTTGCGCAAATCGCCGCTTGCCATTTGTGCCAGAATCTCGTCCAACTCATTTATATAGGAAGCGATATCTGTCATGGTGGTGTCTATGGAACCTGCAACTTCTTTAAACACGCCCTTGTATTTTGCGGTGTCGGACTCCAAGCCCATAGCATCAAGCTTTTTGATAAGCGCGTCCAAGTCAAACCTGCCCGCTGTCATTTCATCGAAAGATGCTTTGATTACTTGAAGCGGCACGTCAACGGCTTTTGCAATATCGTTCAGCCCAACCATAATTTTTTGCCAGCCGCCTTTGTATTTATCGGCATCGGCTTTGAAGTTGAAGTCACCGTTTACAGACGCGTTAATCATCCCGTTTACTTCCGCGTTTACGCCGTTAAGGTTTGCCATAAGCGCGTCAACCGCTGTGTTCATTATTGCCTTTTTGCCCGGCTGTTTCTTCAATTCCGCGTTGAAATCGCCATTGTTTACATTTTCCAAAACACCGAGAATTGTCATAACATCCCCTGCATAACTGCGGGAGAAATCGTTAAGAGCCGTCATCATTTCGCTGTAGTTGCCGGTGTATTTTGATGTGTCTATGCTGTATTCAACATCGCCGTTTACGCTTACTTCGTGGGAAAAACGAGCAATATCATCGGTCATGCCCTTGATTACATTGCACAAATCGTATACATCCAAAGTAAGAGTACCAATTTCGTCCTTGGGCAAACGGCTTCTGTCCATGTTCATGTTAAGACGCCCCGCCGTTACATTTTTAACCACTTCCACCAGTTTTCCAACAGGCTTTAGGGAACTGGCGATAAGATAAAACATAATTGCGGCGGCAATTATCAGCCCGATAACGCCGAAAATAACAAGCGTGGTTTGCAATCTGTTTGTGGTATTAACCGTATGCTCGTTGGAAAAACCCGCGAAAAACATACCGATAACATCATTATCCCACCCGTGCAGAGGGAAGTAATACGCATTAAACGGGCGGCCTTGCAATTCCACTTCGCCGCTGTAACGGCTGTCTGCGGTTATAACGGCTTGCGTAATATGCTCCGGAGCGTCCGTACCTATTGTGCGCTGGCCTCTTTCGTCCTTCAGCGTTGTTGCAACCCGTGTGCTTCCCGCAAAAACGGTAATTTCCGCATTAAGCACTTCGGCAAACCTGTCCACAAAAGCATCGTTGGACATAACCGTGTTAATGGACATTGTTCCTATAACTTCGCCGTTGTACCAGATTGGCGCAAGGTCCGAGAGTGACATTGGCACCGCCGACGTGGTGGAAAAACTGGGAACGGGTACACCGCTCATGCCAAGCATAAAAAGGGGTACGCCGTGAACACTGTCGTTGTAGGCGGCGGGGGCGTGTGAACGCAACATTACGTTAAAATTGCGGTCTACTATTACAAAAGTGTCAACGCCCAACTCAGACTTGACAGAGTTTAAGTAATTCAAAAGTGCTTCTCTGCTTTGCGCGGCGTTTTCTCCCGCATTCCAGTTTTGCAAATGCTCCAAAACCATGGAGTTTTCTGCCATTGCAAGGCTTGTGATTCTGCTGCGTTCACGGATGCTGTCCATGTAAGCGTTTGTGGTTTGAATTGCGGTTTCCAGCCGCTGTTGCGTAATTTCGTGCGCAAAATTACTAACACTTGTAACGGAATAAAGAATAAGTACAACCACTAACAGAGTAAGTACGCCGATACTTGGGATAACTATTTTCCCTTTCAAACTGTTAAACATGAAACCACTCCATTTTTCTTGGATTTTTTCTTATGATTTTAACATTTGTACATGAAACAATCAATACATTTGTTTAGGACAACAAACTCTATGAATACAGCTTCTAAATCGCCCGCAGTTCCCACAGTGGTTCGTTTGCGTTGTGCCGTCCCGCGATTATTTCCGTTTCTATTGCGATAAAGGGTTTGCCCGCTTGCAAGCCAAAAATTTCATCGGCTTTTTCAATCTTCCTGTTAAAACTCTCCGTTTGTGTGCAAATGTATGTGCCGCCTTTGATTGTTTTTACGTTTTCAGCTTCCACGCCGATTGGGATTTTCACAAAGTAGTAGTACATATTTTCCGTACCCGTGTACTCGCGCAGAATGCCGTATTCGGAAATTTCGTCGGTTTCGCCTAACCAACTTTCATCATCCCAGTATGGCAAGCTTGAAAATGACTTGAACATTTCGATATGGTCTATGTTGGTGATTGAACTGCCGCCGGGTATTACATAAAACTTTCGTTCAGGTATCTCTCTGGTGTAAATTTCGCCCGGTTTGTGCTGCTCTGTCAGGTTTATTTGCTGTTCCACATCGGCTATATTTTTCAAGCCCTTTTTTATTGCCGTCATCTTTTTTTCCGCAACCGCCCTGCCTTCATTTATAAAGCCCCGCAAATCCAATGCCCCGTCTTCCTCTATGAAGCGCGTCATTTTTGCCAGCGGAATGTCCAATTCCACACAAAACATTATCATGGACACAAGAAAAAGCTGGTCGAACGTATAATACCTATACCCCGACTCCGGCGAAACATATGCGGGCTTTAAAATATTTATCTGCTCGTAATACCGCAACGCCTTTATTCCCGCACCCGTAAGTTTTGATACGTCCCCGATGGACAATAGATTGTTTTTTTTCATGTGCAAACCTCTTTCTAAGAAAATTTCCGAAAACCTCTTGACTCTCCCGTTACGGGATACATTATAATCTCCAAAGTTGCAAGGGGGCAAGTGTGAGATGAATCAGTTTTTGAAATACATGAAGCCCTATGGCGGGTTCATGTTGGTTATAATTGTTTTGCTTACTGCGGAAGCATATTTCGCGTTAGTTTTGCCAAGCTATATGGCGGACATTGTTAATGACGGGGTTTTAACGGGGCGACTGTCTGTTATTTGGCGCAACGGGCTTATTATGCTTGGGCTTACGTTTTTGAGTATGCTAATCGCGCTGGTGGTTGGGTTTTTTACGGCGAAAACGGCAACGGGTGTTGCCAATGATTTACGTGAAGCGGTGTACGAAAAAGTTTTGCGCTTTTCCAGCGCGGAGGTTAGCAAGTTTAATACGTCCTCGCTTATTACGCGCACGACTAATGATATTGTGCAGGTTCAGAATACATTAATGATGGCGATACGCCAGTTTATTTACGCGCCTGTTATCGCGGTGGGCGGGATTATCCGCGCACTGGAAAGAAGCACGGACATGGCGTGGACGGTTGTTATTCCTACGGCAATTATGATGGCGGCGATTGGCATTTTGTGCGTTGTCGCGTTGCCGAAATATAAAAAATGGCAAGACCTGATTGACAGAATCAACCTTGTATCCCGCGAGAATTTGAGCGGGATTCTTGTGGTGCGCGCATTTTCTACGCAGGGGTTTGAGAAAAAACGGTTTAACGAGGCCAACACAGACCTTGCAACAACAGAGCGTTTTGTGAATCAAGCATTCTCGTTTTTAACCCCCGTTATCATGCTGGTTATGAACCTTACCACGGCGTTAATCGTGTGGGTTGGTGCGCATCAGGCATCGGCGTTCCGTGCAGATATCGGTGATATTTTCGCGTTTTTGCAATACGGTATGCTAATCATTTTTTCCTTCCTTATGATATCCATGATGTTCATTTTGGTACCCCGCGCCATTGTCAGCATGAAGCGCATTGAAGAAGTTTTAGACACAGAGGGAAGCATAAAACCCGCAGAAAATCCCCTACCCTTCCCCGATAATTTCAAGGGCGTTGTAGAATTTAAGGACGTGACATTTCGTTACCCCGATGCCACAGAAAATGACGACAATGTGCTGGAGGGCATAAGTTTCACGGCGCAACCGGGGCAAACAACGGCGATTATCGGGGCAACGGGCGTTGGGAAGTCTACAATTTTGAAGCTGTTGCTTCGCTTTTTTGACGTAACAAGCGGCGGCATTTACATTGACGGCATTGATATCCGTGACGCGCACAAAGAGGAATTGCATCACAAAATAGGTTATGTAGCGCAAAAAGCGTCTCTGTTTTCGGGGACGATTATGTCAAACTTACTGTACGCAGACAAAGACGCAACGGAAGCGCAAGTAAAAAAGGCGGTAGAAATTTCGCAATCTGCGGAGTTTATCGCGGGCAAACCCGAGGGCTACGAGGCTAATGTAGCGCAGGGCGGCGCGAATTTTTCGGGCGGGCAACGTCAACGGCTTTCCATTGCGCGGGCGTTGGTTAAGGACGCGCCAATCAATCTCTTTGATGACAGCTTTTCCGCGCTGGACGTTAAAACCGACGCGCTTCTTCGCGCCGCGCTGAAAAAAGAATCCCCCAACAAAACCACGATTGTTATTGCGCAACGGATTTCTTCCATAATGGACGCCGACTTGATTCTAGTTTTGGACGGCGGAAAAATCGCGGGAAGCGGCAAACACAAAGAATTAATGAAAACCTGCGATGTTTACAGGGAAATTGCAGAGTCTCAACTTTCCGAGGAGGAGGTTGAGAAATCGTGAACGAATACGAAAACGACGAATTAAAAATTGAGAGCAGCAGTAACGATTTAGGCGACGTAATGGGCATGGGCGGCCAAGGCGTTGCGGAAAAAGCAAAAGACCCGAAAAAAGCCATATTGCAACTTATCAGCTACCTTGCGCCGCACAAAGCCGCGCTTATTACGGTTTTCGTTTTTGCGGTGGTAAGCACGGTGTTTGCGGTTATCGGGCCGCGTGTTATGGGGCGCGTCACTACTATTCTTGTGGACGGCATTGTGGCGCACGTTCTTGGCACGGGGCTTCTCACAGACTTTAGGCAAATGGGAACGCTTACGGCAATTCTTATTACGCTGTATATCGTTTCCGCAATCTGCAATTTCTTCCAAGAAATTATCATGGCGCGGCTTTCGGTAAAAGTTACCTATGGCTTGCGTGAAGAAATTTCTGCAAAAATGCACAAACTTCCTTTAAATTACTACGACACGCGCAAGCAGGGCGAAATCCTTTCCCGCATGACAAACGATGTTGACATGATAAGCCAAACACTAAGCACGAATTTAACACAGCTTATCACGGCGGCGACAACCATTCTTGGCACGCTTGTTATGATGATTTCCATTAACATCCCAATGACACTTGCGGCACTTGTAATAATTCCGCTTTGTATGTGGATTATGACTTTGGTGCTGGGCAAGTCCCATGTTTTTTTCAGCAAACAGCAAGAATCAATGGGAAAACTTAACGGCATAGTGGAAGAAACCTACGGAAGCCACAACGTAGTGCGGGCATACAATGGCGAAACAGACGCGCTGGAAAAATTCCGTGTCGCTAACGAAGAGGTACGCGCCGCAGGCTGGAAGGCGCAGTTTATGACCAATATAATCGAACCCATTTTCAATTTTGTGGGCAACCTTGGTTACGTGCTTGTTACCGTAATGGGCGGCTGGCTGGTGGTGCAACGGGCAATTACAATCGGTGATGTGCAAGCGTTTATCCAATACATTCAAACTTTCACATACCCGCTTGGGGAAATAGGTATGGCGGGGAATATGCTTCAAGGAACAATTGCCGCGTCGGAACGGGTTTTTGAATTTCTGAACGAGGAAGAAGAATCCCCCGAGCCCGAAACTTCCGCCCACAAAGAAAAATACGAAGGGCGCGTTAGTTTCCAAAACGTGCGTTTCGGTTACAGCCCCGATAAAATTATCTTGAACGATTTTTCAAAAGAAGTTAAGCCCGGGCAAAAGGTTGCCATAGTCGGCCCAACGGGTGCGGGCAAAACCACGGTTGTAAAATTGCTAATGCGTTTCTACGAATTAAACGGCGGCAAAATCCTCATAGACGGCATAGATTCTACCGCCTTCTCCCGCGCCGAACTGCGCGACATCTTCGGCATGGTACTGCAAGATACGTGGCTGTATAATGCTTCCATAATGGAAAACCTGCGCTACGGCTCGCCCAACGCCACAGACGAAGAAGTCATTGCCGCCGCAAAAACCGCGCATTGTCACAAATTCATCCGCACCCTGCCGGGCGGCTACGACATGATTTTAAACGAAGAGGCTTCCAACATCTCCCAAGGACAGAAACAGCTTTTCACCATTGCCCGCGTTATCCTGCGCAACCCCGCCATTCTAATCCTTGACGAAGCCACAAGCTCCATAGACACCCGCACAGAAGTCCTAATCCAAGGCGCGATGAAAAAACTGATGCAAGGCCGCACCTCATTCGTAATCGCCCACCGCCTTTCCACAATACGCGACGCAGACGTAATCTTTGTAATGAAAGACGGCGACATTATCGAACAGGGCAACCACGAGAAGCTGCTTGAGAAAAAAGGCTTCTACGCAGACCTTTATAATTCGCAGTTTGATGAATAGAGTTCTCGGGGGCAATGAAGTGAGCGGTTTACCGCGAACGGCACCGCCCCCGAACCCCCGGAAACTTTTGAAAAAGTTTCATCAAAACTTTAACCTGAAAACCGCATACGCGATTTTCAAAGATAGGGTCAAGGGATGAAATCCCTTGCAGGGGGTTCGGGGGACGGAGTCCCCCGAGGTCTTAATCTTTTTGGAAGAAATATTTATTGCATATGACGTAACGTAATGAGTTAAATTTAAGGAGTGGGGAAAAATGAACGAGAAAAATGAAACTGTTACAAAGAAAAAAAGTAAGCTTCCGCTTATTTTGCTGTTGACGCTGTTGTTGGCGGGCGGCGCGGCGGTTGGAATTTACTTTGTGTGGCGCAGTACGGGCGAGTTGACTACGGACAATGCGCGTGTAACAACAACGACGTTTACGGTAACGTCGCCCGTGCCCGGTACGCTGGAACGCTTTACGCTTTACGAAGGACGGTATGTAGCGGAAAATGAGATTATCGGCTGGGTAGAAAACGGGGAAACAATGCGGTCGCCCTTTGACGCGATAGTGCTTCAAAGCAATGTGCGGCAAGACCAACAGATTTCGCCAATGGAACCCCTTGCGGTGCTTGCGGATATCAACCGCATTCACATTGAGGCGAACATCGAAGAGACAGATATTGGGCGGCTGTACCGCGGGCAACGCGCATATGTTACAATAGACCCGTTCGGCAGCCGCCAATTCACGGGATATATTTCAGAAATATCCCGCGTCACGGTAGCAGAACTTACAGGGCAAGCACTGTTTTTTAACACGGGCGGTAATTTTCAGCGCACCACGCACCTTATGCCCATCAAAATAACTTTGCTTGACGATATCATTTTGGATAATTTTATCGGTGTAAACGCACGGGTTAGAATCCCGCTTAGAGATTAAAATTTTGGAGGTTATCATGAAAAAACTTTTTTGCTTGGTATTTTTGGCGGGATTGCTTACCGCGTGTTCGTCTAATGTGGAGCCGCCGACTGCGGCATTTGCAGAGAATCGCGTTATCGGCGGCGAAACGGCGGGGGCGTTATCTGTACGCGGCGTGGTGGAAAGTGTGGAAAGCCGAAATGTGTATTCCACACTGGGCTTTTTTATCGAAAGCGTGGCGGTTGAAGTCGGAGATGAAGTATCCGAAGGGCAGATTCTGGCGGTTCTGGACATCGAAGACTTGGAATTGCTTATTGCACAGCAACGCGTAGAACTGGAAGTTTTACGGCAGATGAACGAGATTATTCCGCCGCAACGTAAAACGGAACTTGAAACCCTGCGCCGCATGACAACCCTTGCGCCGCAACAGCAACGCGCAGAGCTTGACGCGGCGCGGCAGTCCAGCCAAAACGCAGTGCGTCAAAGCGAGCGTATGCTGGAAGAAGCCTACACAAATTTGCAAAACAACACGAACATTCACATACTAACGGCAGAAAACGCGCTAACGGGCGCAACGCTTCAACTGGAAACAATCCAAGCCGACCACGAAAGATTTACCGTTTTATATGAAGCGGGAACGCTGTCGCGCAACGAGTTTGAGCTTTCCGAAACCGCGCTGTACGCGGCAACTTCGGCACACGCGGCGGCAACAGCAACCCTTGACGCAACGCGTCTTGCGGCGCAAAACGAAGTTGAAATGCTGCGCGACAATTTATCAAACGCACAAATTGCCGCAAACCTTGCCCCATTTGAAATGGCAGTAAACATGACCGCAATCGACGCGGCATCTTCCCTTGAAACCATGGAACACGCGGTAGAATTGGAACTTACAAACCTTTCCGCAAACTTGGAACGCACAGAAATTGCCCTTCGCCTTTTGGAACGTCAACTTGAAGATTCAAAAATAACCGCACCCATAAGCGGCACGGTTACAACCGTTGCGGCGCGGGAAGGCGCGGTTGGTGCAGGCCTAATGTTCATAGTGGAAGACACGCAAAACCTGCGCGTTATCACACGCCTGCGCGAATACGACATCAACCGCATAGAACAGGGCATGGAAGTTGACATAACCGCAGACGCCACAGGCAACGCAGTCCACACAGGCGTAATCGGCAGAATAAACCCCGCCGCAATCCCCAACTCCCCCATCGTAGAATTTGAAGTTGAAATTCTAATCCCGCAACAAGACGCAGGGCTTAGAATAGGAATGAACACCCGTGTTGCAATCGACAACTTAAACAGATAAACCATCGCCCTTTGGGCGAGTACATAGAACTTTGATAATACGGCTAGAGGTAAAAACATTCTAGCAAAATATGTATTTTGTTTCGGTGGGAACAAGTTAAACTTCGCTTTATATGGATAAAATGAAGTTTGCGAATACTTTAAGGCGAAACATTGTCATTAGAAAATAATCTTCTTTACGACTTCACTCCTACATATTGGACAGATATCATCATGTTCCGATATGAACAAGGTAAAACAGCCAGAAATGTTACAAAGTTTTAGGTTGCATTTCTGGTTATTTAAAAACAAAAAAATCTTTTTATGAAACAATATATCTTTAGCAAAATGCATATGCACATCATTAGAGTTTACACCATCAAACAGTAAACTCAATTTTTCTAAAAAAGCGAAAGTTCCATTGATATCTTTGTCCTCTAACTTAAAAGATGGTAACGGAATAATAGTATAATCCTGTTTTGTTAAAGAAATTATTGATTTTCGATATGCCAGATTTACATATAAATAATATATGAATTTTATCAAATCGTCTTTATTATCACTTTGATTATATAACTTATATTTCAATACAGCAAAACTCATTTTTTGATCTGTATCTTTTATAATTTCTGATTTCTGGTTTTCTTGCGTTTTTCTATCTGTCTTTGATGATACATTTTCGTAGTCCAAATATGAAAATATAATACCCTGAACAACACTCCACTGTAGAATTATCTCGCCATATGTATACTTAATTTCAAATATTGCTTGCTCTATAACATAAACAGTATATGAGTCGAGGTTATCAGAGATAGACAATAATATATATGTGTCAGTATTCATGATAACTAATGTGCTAAAAAAAAGAACAAACAAGGAACCGTACAATCCCTTATAGCCGAGGAGTATATGCATTGGTTCTTTTTCTTTGCATTTCCTATAGCAAAATGTAAAAAGAAAAATCCAAAATAAGAAAGTAAAAATAAAAAAAAGAGCAAAGTCAATATAAAAAATCCAAAACAGTTCATACATTAGAACTGGAAATATAAGAGCCATGATGGCAATATGGATTGATACTGTAATTGAGTGCAGTATCAGTCCATATTTGTTATATTTCATAGGAGATATTCTGATTTTCGCATCATTCTCCAGTGTAGCTAACTGCGATTCACTTGGAATTTGCGTTCCTAAAAATGGCAAAAGTGATATCCAAAAACGCACTTCGCGTTTAATGAAAATATCTATGTATGTTACATAATAATTAACTAAGGTTAGATACAAAATAAACAATATCAACAGCAAGCCGCCTGTACACTAATAATTTTAGCATTTTTAGACGGCGTTTGCAATCGGGTAATCATTTGTAAAATGCACTCGATTTATAAAATATGGAAATTGAAAGTTAATTTTCATTTTTTCGG
>WQSG01000041.1 GCA_009788055.1 Defluviitaleaceae bacterium
TGGTTTCTTGATATGCGTGATATGTCTTTGACAAGCACAACACCGACAAGACCTGCATCCACATCTGCTTGCAACTGGCGCATGGCGGGTCGGTCAAAGTTTAGCCCAATAAATCCGTTATCTGTATAAGTGGACACATTACGGAAGTCGGAGTATCGTGGTATACCATTGGCAACATCACATTTTCCACATTCATAAGCCTTAGCACTTCGGACAATCCCCCCACATGGTCTGCAAATGGATGTGTGGATGGTTAGTATTGCAGCCATCCAAAATTTCTTTGCCATAATATCAATCCTTTCAAAATGAAAAACCCCCGCAGTGTACATACACCGTGAGGGTTCAAACTTGGGGTTAATTGGTTTGTTGCCGAGCCTTTAGTTCTGCGGCTCGGAGTTCTTTCATATTGCCGTGTAGCTCTTGGAATTGCTGGCGTTGCTTTGCGTTTGCACCGACTACATATTGGTTCTCGCAACTCGGGCATTTGGATGGTTCGTTTTTCCGCTCAAAGAGAAATTCGCATTTGACACAAGCATAAATCACTTAATCACCCACCTAAGACCAGTTTTATCCCAATGTCCGATAAACTCCCTTTCGCCTATGATGCTTTCATATATCGGCTGTAAAAATACGCCAACCATATTTGCGGCTTCTGGAAAGTCAATATCAGCACCAACAGAAGTCCGCCTTTTGAACGCACTCCACTGAGTTGCTTTGTCTTTGTTGTCAGCAAAGGCGGAGGTAAACACAGTAGGCTCTTTGGGGGTTTGGGTTTTACGCCTTGTCAGTGTTTGGAGTATGGCCTCGTATAAAACTCTGCCATCAAAATCAAAGCTGCTACAAAGGCTGTAAATATCGTAAAAGTCTTTCATGCGGCTGTTTTGGTCTGCAAGCTGTATCATTGCCTCAAACTTTTCAGCAATGACGGATTCTTTGGAATATGCCTTTATTATGGGTTTTTCCATGTCCAGTAAGGTTGGATACTCCAATATTTCCGGCTTTGGAACAATCACATCACCAAAACCTATGTCAAACTGGAGCGATTTCCGCATATTGCCTATATAGCCGGTAATCTTAATCCTTACACCTTCATAGTCGGCATCCTCTTTGATTCTTATTGCGGTAATGCCTTCGGAATCATAGGTGACAGCATCATCACATGATATTGCCGATACCTCGGTAAAAATGTCACGAAGGGTATCGAGGTTGCTTGCAATTTCTTTAGCCAGCAGGTCAATATCTTTTGTTAGCCTGGCTTTTTCGTTCATTATCTGGTACAACAACAGCCCGCCTTTTAATGCAAACTGCTCGTTGTAACGAGAAATGGACAGCCTAAACAAAAGTCGCTCAACAAGGTACAACATAATAATGAAATCAAATTGCCTATGCTCTTTGACCGCTATGTTTTTTAACCTTGCTTGGACAGATGCTGCGTTGTTTTTATTCATACAAGTGCCTCCACATAGGGAAATATTAGCTTTTGCTTGTTTAGCAATCTAGCGTATTCCGAAAGTTTTTGGATGTTGCGGTCACGCCTTGCCATGTAGTTTTTAAGCACTTCCAGGGCTACGTTTCGCTCGACTTCATTTTCGTACTTAAAGCAGTCGCACACGGTTTTTTCCATGTCGTACATTCTGACCATAGCACCGTCAATCTCTACCTCGGTTATGCCCGCTTCAAAATGGCTACTCGTCATATGATGGACTTTTACAAAAAGGCTGGATGGGAGCTTAGGAATTGAAAAATCCCGTGGGAGTGCTACGGAAACTACGCTTGGATTTACCGTTGACAAATCATAATAGCCTACTGCGGTAAACAGGCATAGCACTCCAGACGGTATCAGCTTACTGGCAAGCACCGCATCAGAAACAAAATGCTGTTTTTCCATGTAATATCCCAGCTTTATCTTTTCGATAAAACCATCATCCACCAGCCTCTTTATATTTCGAGAGGACAATCCGCTGCTAACAAGGATTTGGGTCGTGACAATGCCGTTATTAGCGGAGAAAATCTCTTGGAGATTTGCTTCTTTAATATTTTTCATAAAATGCACCTCATTCACCACACAAATTATATAAATGTGGTGCTTCAAGTGTAACATATGAAAAGCCGTTTGTCAATTAGAAATTGCACTAAGCCGCAAATCCAGCCATGCAGAATCCCTAATCGCTGCTTGCCCATACTGCACATAAGCTGTGAGCCTTAGCATAAAGCCGCCCATGCCGTAAATCTTGTCAGTATCTAAAGCGAGCAAAAGGTTTTCGTTCAGCTCCCCGAAACCCCTAACCAGCAGGATTTCATCTGCTATGCTGTTATCGTAGGCTGTGAATACTGCATGGATTTCGTAGGCAAACTGCCCCGCATCATCAGCCGACACTTCAAAGCTGACCTCACTGCCCGCTGTGTTTGCGGCAAAATCCCTAATGAAAATGTGGTTCATGTAGACAGAATACGGCGTGGTGATTTCCGTATTGGATAATGGGTCGTAAGCCATTGTCCAAACACCGGGCATTGCATTTGGTAAAAAGTATTGTACAAAGTTGCTGCCCGGCCTGTAGCGGATATTATCCATGTCAACTAAACCGCCATCGGGGGCTATGAACTGGACGATTGGCGATTCTTCATCAAATACCACCACCACGGTCATGTTGTAAGTATCGTAGAGGGTAAAAATATCACGGATTGACGGTAGGGTAGTACCACCTGCGGAAGTGGCGGAGCTTATCAGCATTACTAATCCAATGATAGCGGCTCCAATGGCTGCTACGAATACAGCAATCCTGTTTTTTGATTTTTTAGTGAGTTGGTTTTTTGCATTCATGTTAAAATCATCCTCTCTTTTTTGTGCCGGTTAATACGGCTTTGCTTAGTAAAAGCAATCAGGGCTTGAGTCCGTTTGCTCTAAGCCCCGATTGCTGGTTATGGTTGTTTAGATATTTCTTTTTACTATGCGAGAAATAACACCGACTGCAACGCCGCCTTCTTCATCAATGCGGGTGCAGACGAATAATACATCATCGCCTCGGCCCGGCTTGCGGCGGTCAAAACATTTATGGGCTATGGCTCTTACCCCGTCTACCAAGTCAACGTGGATAACGCCGCTGGTAACGTCCATTACCTTGCCCATGCAGTTGGTTTGCGGCTTTAGTGCCAGGAGCTTATCCAAAACATCATTTTCGGTAAGGGATTTAATATCCGCCTTGACCTTGATGTTTTCGGGAGTATCTCCGCTCACGCTTTTTACACGCACATAAAGCGTATCGCCAACAAAGAATTTATCCCTGCAATCGCTGATGTGGCCCCAGCTCAAATCTCGGTTGCGGATTGGGGTTTCCACGCCAAATATTTCTACACGGATAGCCAGTTGGCTTACGGCAACGATACGAGCCTCAACAATGCGGTCTGGCCGTACTTGCGGCTTGCCGTTAGAACTGCTAGTCAGATAATAACGTCTGCGAAGCCTGTTCATTGCAGCTTGCCTGCTTGCAACGGCCGCACGCTCTTCATCTTCGCCTGTGATGCCCCTGATAACAAAGTCGATTTCAGCACCAATCATGCGGTTCAGCACTCGCATGGTTCGGTCATGGTATTCCTCGTCGCTTTGTTTTGCGGGGCGGTTCACACCAAGCATCATTTCCTTTAGAGGGATAGCTACCCTCTGACCTTTGTAGTCTACAATGACGATGATTCCGCCATTGTCCAGTTGCTCCACTTTGCCTAGTATTCCCGACAGATGAGTGCCGGTGACTTGGGAGTTTTTCAGCTCATGCCATACGGTGTTTTCTTTGTCCTGCTCGGTTTCAATATCTGCACCGACCTCTATGGTTAGAACGGGGTCGGTAGATGGGGGTGGTGTTCGCCTTGTTCGCCTTTGCCTTTGTGCAGTAGTGGAGCTTGTGGCTGTAGTAGCGGCTGCGACTTCTGCTGCAGCTAGTGAACTGATGGGTCACGCGGACATCAAAATGACATCAAAAATATACACCCACGTCCAACAGGACGAAAAAGCTCGTGGAATAGCCACGCTTTCCAATGTGTTCCCGAAAGTACATTTTTGAATTTTAACACATTTTTTAACACTAAAGTTATCAATAACTATGTAAAACCATTAAACAATTGCAAATAAATACCGCATAAATACGCTGTTTATTTACAATTATGTATAACCATGAATCAAAAATTTAGAAGCGGTAGGCCGCAGGTTCGATTCCTGCCAAGCGCAAATAAAAAAAGACCTTGGGGCTCCAAGGTCTTTTTATTGTTACGGATTACACCTGCCGCAATGGGCTGGATAGACTGGGCAAAGGGTTGTGAAGTGGCCGACGAGTGTGCGGGCAAGGCGTATTAGTTCGGTTGTGGGGATGGTTTCGGCGGGGAAGGAATGAGCGGCGCGACGGTCTATTGTTACGTCGTGGCCGACTATGTGACGGGCAAGGATTGTTGCATCTGCGGAGGTAACGCGCCCGTCGCCGTTAAAGTCGCCGAGTCTTGCGGGGACAACGCGAATTGTTCCGTTTGTTATGGCTATGGATAGTTCTTCGTCGTTTGCGTTTGCGGGGGTGTCGTGTCCGTCGTAGGGGTTTTCAAAAATTATTGTGATGGGGTTGTTTACGCTTGCGTTTTCGGAAACCGAAAAGGTTAGTGTAAGCAATTCGCCGTCTAATGTGATGTTGGACGTGCGGCCCGCCCAACCCATGAATACGTAGTTGCCCACTTCCGATAAGTCGTCGGGGGTGTGGAACTTTTCGTAGAGAGAGTGATCGGCAAGGGTGTAGCCCGTTAGGGTGAATTCGTCGGGGAACGAGATTTTCATAAGCATGGACGCAAAACCGGGATTATTTTTGATTCCAATTTGAACTTGGACATCTTCGCTCGGGTTTGCAAACCCGCTTGAAACGGTGAGAACGGTATCGGTGGGGGATGGTTGCGGCGAAATTTCAATGGTGATTTCCTGCGAAGATGCGGGATTTACGCCGTTGATTGCCGTTACCGTGAAGGTGAAGCTTCCATCTTGTGTTGGCGTACCGTAAAGCAACCCTTGTGCAGAAAGATTAAGGCCGGGCGGCAACGCACCCGAATACGCCCACTCCGGAGTTGGTGTGCCGCTTGCGTTAAACTGAAAACCGTTGCCGTTGAAGCCGTAATCTGTGCCGACTCTTCCGTTTGGCGCGTTGGCGTAGGTGATTACGGGGGCGGCATTAACCACGGCAGATGCCCGTTGCCACACCCATGTATCCGCAAAACCTTGCGTTTCGTAAAACGCCATAAGCTCTGCGGAGGTGAATGAAAATTGTCCGCTTGGATTTGCTACCGTTCCGCCGCCCACGTTTTGCCATCTGCCGTTAAATTGCGCGGTTACAGGAATTGCGGGCAGAGCGGTTGAATCTTCCGGGAAACGGAAATTCTCGCCCAAGGTTAGTTGCCGCAGATGAAGTTCGTTGGGCAAGCCAAACATATAATCCATATTTGTTACATTTCGGGTATCGAAATTTGATAGGTCAAGACGGGTTAGGCTTTCTGTTCCGTTGAACATATTGGACATATTCGTTACCCTTGATGTGTCGAAGCTTGAAAGGTCTACACTTATCAAATCTGTTGCGTATCGGAACATCGAGTTCATATTTGTTACGTTGCGGGTGTCAAAATTTGAAAGGTCTAGGCGGGCTACGCCGATTCCCCGAAACATACCGCTCATGTTGATTACATTGCGTGTGTTAAAGCTTGAAAGGTTCAGTGTGCTTACGTTGCTTCCCGCAAACATATCGCCCATATCCGTTACGTTGCCCGTGCTGAAACTTGATAGGTCAAGGTGCGTCACGGGTGCGGCAAACATACGGTTCATGTTGGTTACGTTGCGCGTGTTAAAGTGGTGTAAGCCTTGTATGGTGGTTAGGCTATGGAGTGCAGCAAACATTGCATACGCATTATCTATTGTTACAGGCTCGGTAAATGTGATTGTGTTAGCACTATGCCAGTCCCATGGCAAAGGCAACGAAACAAAACCGCCGTAAACAGTTATACGATTATATCTGATGTACCGCCAAACTGCGCCCGGTATTCCAATACCGTCCGGGAATTGTCCTTCGAGGTGGTAAAAGTCACGCCACAAACCTTCTATATAGATGTTGCCGTTTGCAACAAAAGGCATAATGGCAGAAGGAATACCCTGCAATCGTAAAAAATCTTCTACGAGGCGGGTAAGTGAAATGCTCCACCAGTTACCATCACCGGGATTGGCAGTTCCGGAAACAGTCGCTGCACTGCCTACGCTGAAGCCGTGACGATTAGTCCATATACCATGCGTCATATTGTTTAAAATTGAACCGCCGTTCATTATAAATGTGCCGTTGTTGCGCACGCCTATACCGTGGCGCATTATTGTGCCGCCGTCCATTGTGAATGTGGCGTTGTTTTGGTTTTCTACGCCCGTTCCCCCACCCCAATGTTCGTCGCTAATTGTACCGCCCTGCATTGCAAAGCGTCCATCGTTGTTTATGCGTCGTACTGTGCCGCCGGTCATAGTCACGGAATGCCAATTCGCCACTTCACCAACGCTACCGCCGTTTATCAATAAGTAGCCGCTGTTGTCTACATTGCCAATTGAACCGCCGGATATTATAAGACTACCGCTGTTGTCTACGTTTCCCCCAAATTCCCCGCTTCCGGAGAACATAACCACGCCGTTGATATTCAGCGTCTGCCACGTATTCGGGGGCGATATGGTGGTTATAAGTACGATGTTTACGGGTACGCCCTGTTGCACGCTTTGCACGGCTTCTTGCAATTCGTCCCAGTTTTGCGGAAAAACAGAGTTTGCAAACATTGCGTCAACATCCAACGTGTCATCTTCGTAATAGCGGTACATTTCTGCCGTCACGGGCATACCCCACACCGAAATTATCACCGCCATCATAAAACATAAAACAGTTTTGCATTTCTTGTACATACTTTTTTCTCCTCTCTATGCTAAATCCTCCCGAAACTTCTCCAAGCAATCCTCCAGCAACTGCTTAATTTGTGCGGCGCAGGTGCGGTATTCGTCCAAGTTGCCGCCGAAAGGGTCGGAAACTTCTGATGTACTGCCCGCAAATTCGCCCAATGTGAAAGCTTTTGCGGCGGGGCAGGCAATTTTTACATGGGAAAGATGTGCGCGTGTCATTGTCAGAACAAGCGCGGCGTTTTGCAAAAGCTCGGCGGCGGCAAGTTGGGAGCGGTGGGCGGATAAATCCAGCATTTCCAACTCCATTGCGGCAACGGCGTTTTTGCTGGCAGAAGAATTGCCATACGCACTAACCCCCGCGGACGAAACCGAGATTTCCAGCCCTTCGCGCTTGAACATTGCGGCGGCAAGGGCTGCCGCCATTGGGGAACGGCAAGTATTACCCGTACACACAAAAATAATTTCATACATACACAACACGTCCTTCCGCGGCTTTGCGCATTCTGTCCATAATGGCAACCCCAAGACCATTTTCGGGGGTTGTTTCTGCAAAAATAATGTCTACATCCAGTTTATCAAATTCTCGCAAACGCGCAAACAAATTGTGCGCAATATCCTTTTCATTATCGCCAAGCAAGAGGATTTTTGCACTTGGCGGTGCGTTTTTCAAATATCTTAGCGTTTTTTTCCCGATAAGAATGCCGATTTTTGCGTTCGGGTTTTCGTTAACCGCCCCCAAAACATACCCCGCAACCCGTTCCGAATCCCCGTTCACCAGCGTCATATCGGCGCGGGGGGCGTAATGCTTGTACTTCATGCCGGGGGAACGGGGTCGCTCATCTTCGCAAAGCTTTTCATCCTGCAAAAATTTCGGGTCAAGGGATGAAATCCCTTGCGGGGGTGTTGGGGACGGAGTCCCCAAGGTCTTAAAAATCTGCTCCTCCGTGATAAAACCGGGGCGAAGAATTATAGGCGCGTCGCCCGTAACATCTACAACGGTGGACTCCAGCCCGACCGTCGCGCTTCCGCCGTCCAGCGGGAAAATGCCGCTGTTTGGGAAATCTTCCATCACGTGCGCAAGAGTGGTTGGGCTGGGTTTTCCCGCCTTGTTCGCGCTCGGCGCGGCGATTATGCATTTCGATTCTTCCAATAAAGACTGCGCAATGGGGTGCGCGGGCATTCGTATTCCGATAGTCTCTGTGGTGCGCGAAGGATGGCCGCCAAGCCACGCGGGTAACGCGGGATTTTTACGCGCAACCAAAGTAAGCGGCCCCGGCCAAAACGCTTCCGCCAACGCAAAAGCGTATTGGGGCGGTTGGTGCGAAAGTTCGCGGAAATTTTCCATATTTGCGATATGCAAAATAAGCGGATTGTCTCCCGGCCTTCCCTTTTCGGAATAAACTTGCGCGACAGCTTCCGCGTTAAATGCGTCCGCGCCAAGTCCGTAAACCGTTTCCGTAGGAAAAACCACCAGCCCGCCTTTGCAGAGGTGTTCGCTTGCTTTTGCAATCACGCTTTTATGATGCACAGCACTTCTTGTATTTTTTGCCGCTTCCGCAGGCGCAAGGGTCGTTGCGGCCTACTTTTGCTTCGTTACGCACAACCGTGTGCGAACTTTTTTGCTCTTTGTAAAGTTCCTTTTGCCGGTCTGCCGTGAAAATATTTTCCCACTCGGGCAAGTTGTAAAGATTGTCCGCCTTGTACTCCACCATCTGCTTGTAAAGCCTGTCAAACTCAATATCGAAAGCAATTGCAGTTGTATCTTCAATTTCGGTGATAGGCGGCAAGCCGTCTACGCATTCGTGGATTCCGTCAAAAAACGCACACATTTGCACCGTTGTCATGCGGAATTTTTCCGCAAGTTCCGTTACCGTTCCCTCCATGCGCGATTGTTTTTCTTTCAGCAAACTTACATAAACAGATTTTTCCTTCGCCAAAAATTCGTCCCAAACGTGCTTTACAGGCTGGTTTTGCCTGTCGTAAGCAACGCGCTTCCAAGAATCCATCAGTTTCACATTATCATCTCCAAGATTTTTTCTTAGAATTTTACCGCATATTGGTGGGTTTGTCTAATCGGAAGTAAGTTTGCGGCAATAACAAATTTTATTTATCATAGTAATGACCCTTGCATGAAATAATAACCAAGTCTTCGCCGCTTGGGCAATATACAAGCCTGTCGCCTTGACTTATATGCCTTGAAAATCTTATGGGGTCTTTATAGTGCTTTAACTGCTCAGGTTTACCGATACCTTTCAAAAATCCGTTTTCCAAAATATCGGTGATAAGTTCGTCTATTTTATCCGCTATTTTTTGATTTGACTTTTCCCACGCTTCATACTCTTTTTTCGCCGTCTTGGAAAAATAAACATTCATATGTCCATACCCTGTGGCGTGTCGCTGAATTTTCCTTTACCAAAATATTGATATGCTTCACCGTTTCGGGCTTCCTCTATTGCATTATCCAGCTTCGCAAGATAATCGGCGTTAGAATTTTCTATATCATCATCTAAAATGTTGATGATTACACGCTTGTTTGTGGGTATCATAACTTCCCGATTGTCTACATAAAACCGCACTTCTTCCCGAAAATGCCCTTGATATGCTTGCAACATATTTATCATACTCCTCTGCTTCGTGTTATTGCACCTATTATCTTATTGTCGTGCAGGTATTGCAAGGAAAACTAACATTTCTTTGTCCAACCCTTCATATAAATATGTGAGGGGTGATACATATGAACAGAAAAAAAATCCTTACAGGGGCATTAATTTTAACGGCGGCGGGGGTAATCACGCGCATATTGGGTTTCGTGTACCGCATTTATATGTCGAACCTGATGGGTGCGGAAGGCATGGGGCTTTATCAGCTTATCATGCCTGTGTATACGCTGGCGTGGAGCATTGCCTGTGCGGGATTTAACACAACGGTTTCCAAATTAACCGCGCAAGAGCGTGCAAAAGGCGAATACGGAAACATGACGCAAATGTTAAAGCAATCCGTGATAATTACAACGGGGCTTGGTGTGTTGCTAACCATTGTGCTGTACTTTGGTGCGGAGCTTATGGCGGTGTATTTCTTCGGGGATATCCGCACGATGATGCCGTTGCAAATTCTTTCGCTGGCGTTCCCGTTTATGGCGGCAGGTACGTGCATTCGCGGATACTTTATCGGCTTGCAAGAGGCGAAAATTCCTGCGGCGAATCAGGTGCTGGAGCAAGTTGTACGCATGATTGTGATTTATTTCATCGCCGCAGCATTTGTGCCGCGAGGGCTGGAATATGCCGCCGCCGCCGCGCTGATTGCAATTGTGGCGGAAGAAATATTCTCGTTTTTGTTTGTGCTTGTGGCATACAAGCGGCACAAGAGCAAGAACAAAACGCTTTTGTTTAAAAAACCGAATATCACTGCGGCGCAAAGTCTTGGGCTGATTTTTGCGATGGCTCTGCCGCTTACGGGCAACCGCGTTGCGGGTTCGCTTCTTACCGCGTGGGAAAACGTGCTTATTCCGCGGCGTTTGCAAATGTATGGTCTGCCTGCGGCGGAGGCAATTAGCGAGTTCGGGCGGATTCAGGGCATGGCAATTCCGCTTATATTTTTCCCAACCGCAGTGCTTACCGCGTTGAGTGTCACGCTTGTTCCCGCCGTTTCGGAAGCCACTGCCGCAAATGATATGAAGGGCATTTCTGCCGTTGCGTCCAAGGCGTTGCTTTTCTCGGCGGTTACGGGAATGGGTGCGGCTTCACTATTCCTGTTCTTCCCGCACGAACTGGGAATTGCGATTTACAATCAGCCCATCGGACTAATGCTGAAATTGCTTGGCATAATGTGTCCCTTCATTTATATGCAGATTATTTTGTCGGGCGTGTTAAATGGGCTGGGTTGCCAGATGTTTATTTTCCGCAACAGCCTTATTTCCTCGGGAATATGTATCGCGTTTATTTTCTTGCTTGTGCCGCAGTTTGGGCTTCCCGCGTATATTTTCGGTTGGCTTACTTCGCTGGTGGTTGTTATCGCGCTTGGGCTTGGGAAAATCCGACAGTATATGCCGCTGGAAATTGAGTTTAGCCGCTGGTTACTGCGACCGCTTATCGCCGCCGCCGCCGCAGGATTTACCGCACGGCTTCTTGCAGACAGATTTTTGTTTGAACTCGCAGGGCTTCGTTTAGGCTTGGTGTTTGCAATTTCCATCCTTGGTGCAATTTATTTCGCAGGGATTTTGCTTTCAGGCAGTATCTCCCGCGACGAAATCATGCGATTATTCAACCTGCGTACAAAAAAAAGCGCAAAACAAAACCGCCCCATCTGATATAGCTGGGGCGGTTCTTTACACTTCACCGCATTGTTTGCAAACTTTTAAAGTTTTTTCACCTTCGGTTTTTTCCCAAAGAAGTTTAACGCCGGTGCGGCTACAGGCAGGGCAACTTCCGCGCCAGCCTTTAAGAGCGCGTGCAAGTTTACCGCGTTTTGGTTTTGGCATATGAAATCTCCTCACAAATTTTAATGTACAGTGCGCATTATACGGCGTAAAACCGTTGCTTGTCAAATGTTTTTTCTTTTCATACTTTTTACAAAAATTGAACAAATGCTTTACCGTTTTCGGTAGAGCATTTTACATTTGCGCCGTATAATGCGATTGTACGTTAAAAAAACCGTGACCCAAGAAAGGGGAAACAAAAAATGGAAAAAAGAAGCGTGATGAAAAAGCGAACCTTTTTCGCAGAAAAATGTGCCATTATCATTTTTATTTTGGCACTTATGGCAATAGGTTACTTGCCCGCAACACTTGCAACAAACGAAAGACTTGCAGAAGCAACATTGAAACCCCCGGCCTACATTCAAACAGAATGCGCCGGGGGTTAATTATTTATGCGCAAAATGTTTACATATTCGATATAAAATGATAGCATTAGGGTGAAGAAGTGTGTATCAAAATATATGGACGGAGTGAAAGTATGAGAATTTACAATTTTTCAGCAGGGCCGGCGGCTTTGCCTGTACCTGTGCTGGAACAAGCTTCAAAAGAACTGGTTTCTTACGGCAGTGCGGGAATGTCTGTGATGGAAATGAGCCATCGCTCCAAATCTTACGAGGATATCCATAACGCCGCGTTAGAACTTCTGCGCGAACTTATGAACGTCCCCGCGAACTACAAAATCATGATGCTTCAGGGCGGCGCGTCACAGCAATTTGCAATGATTCCTATGAACCTTGCAAAAAACGGCAAAGCCGACTTTGTTGTAACGGGCGAATGGTCTAACCGCGCATACAAAGAAGCCTCCAAGGTTCTAAGCGCGAAAATTGCCGCAACTTCCGAAGCGGAAAAATTCGGCGTTATTCCCGAAATAAAAGAAATTTCAGCGGACGCAGACTATTTACACATCTGCACAAACAACACGATTTGCGGAACACGCTTCACACAAATTCCCGATACGGGAAAAGTTCCCCTTGTTGCGGATATGTCTTCAGGCATATTATCGGAAGTTTTTGATGTTTCAAAATTCGGATTGATATACGCGGGCGCGCAGAAAAACATAGGCCCTGCCGGTGTTACCGTTGTGATTATCCGCGAGGACTTGCTTGAAAACGAAAAAGCCGCAAAACTACCCGCGTTCCTGCAATACAAAACCCACGCAGACGCAAACTCCATGTACAACACGCCCCCCACATACGCAATCTACATGACAAAACTGTGCTTGGAATGGCTCAAGTCACAAGGCGGTGTTGCGGGCATCCAGAAAATAAACGAAGCCAAAGCGAAAATCTTATATGACTTCCTTGACTCGTCATCACTTTTCAAAGGCATTGCCGCGCCCTCGCACCGTTCTCTTATGAACATACCATTCACCACAGGCGATGACGAAAAAGATAAGCAATTCACAAAAGAAGCCGCTACCGAAGGCTTTGCCAACCTTGGCGGACACCGCCTTGTGGGCGGTCTTCGCGCAAGCATTTACAACGCCATGCCAACAGAGGGCGTTCAGGCTTTGGTGGACTTTATGAAAAAATTTGAAGCGAAATAGAGGAGAATAACAATGTTTAAAATTTTGACAAGAAACAAAATCGCGGATTGCGGTTTGAACGAGTTGCCGAAAGAGAACTTTAGTATTTCAGATAACGAAAAAAGCCCCGACGCAATTATGTTGCGCAGTTATGTTTTGCCCGAGGAGGAGCTTACATCAGGCTTGCTGGCGATTGGCCGTGCGGGCGCGGGTACGAATAATATTCCCGTTGACGCGTGTGCGGAGAAGGGCATAGTTGTTTTCAACACACCGGGCGCAAACGCGAACGGCGTAAAAGAGATTGTTATTACAGGGCTGTTGCTTGCTTCGCGTGATATTGTGGGCGGCATAAATTGGTCGCAGAGCCTTGTGGGTTCAACGGGCGTTGCAAAAGCCGTTGAAAAAGGCAAGGCAGAATTTGTGGGGCCGGAGATTTCGGGCAAAAAGCTTGGCGTAATCGGGCTTGGCGCGATTGGTGTGCTTGTTGCAAACGCTTGCCGTTCCCTTGGCATGAGCGTGGTTGGTTACGACCCGTTTATTTCCGTTGACGCGGCTTGGGGGCTTTCTCGCGGGGTTCGCAAAGCACCCGATTTGGACTCACTTTTGGCGGAATGCGATTACATCTCCCTCCACGTTCCCGTAAACAAGGACACAAAGGGTATGTTTAATAAAGAAATGTTTGCAAAGTGCAAAAAGGGAATGCGTATCGTGAACTCTGCGCGGGCAGAGCTTGTTGAAGACGCGGCGTTGCTTGCGGCAATAGATGACGGCACGGTTTTCTGTTACGTGACAGATTTCCCAACGGAAAATATGCTTGGTCACAAACGGATTGTTCCCATTCCGCACCTTGGCGCGTCTACACCCGAATCGGAAGACAACTGCGCAACCATGGCGGCGGCGCAACTCCGCGAATACCTTATGCACGGGAATATTAAAAATTCCGTAAACTTCCCCAATTGCGAATTGCCGTACTCGGGCAAAAAACGCATCTGCGTTATTCACCGCAACTTGCCCAAGGTAATTAACCCCGTGACAACAATTCTTGGCGAGCGCGGAATTAACATCGACAACATGGTTATGAAAAGTAGCGGCGATTTCGCATACGTTATCATTGATGTGGATTGCCCCAAGCTTGACGGCATGGAAGAAGAAATCTCAAAAATGAATAATATTATCAACGTAAGGGTGATTTAATGGGCGTAACAGTACGGCCATTTATGGCAGTGCGGCCGCAACCGAAGCTTGCTTCGGCTGTTGCCGCACTTCCTTATGATGTAATGAATACGGAAGAAGCCCGCGAAATGGCGGCGGGAAATGAGTATTCTTTTTTGCGTGTGGACAAGGCGGAAATTGACTTGCCGCCCGAAACCGACCAATACAGCCCGCAGGTGTACGCAAAGGCAAAAGAAAACTTGCAGTGGCTGATTAAAAACGCAATGCAACAAGACGAACAGCCGAATTTTTACGTATACCGCTTGACGGGATACGGGCAGACACAAACGGGGCTTGCGGCTTGCGTAAGCGCGGCGGAATACGAGCGCGGTTTAATAAAGCGGCACGAATTCACCCGCCCCGATAAAGAGCGCGACAGGGTAAACCACGTTGAAGCAACGGAAGCGCATACGGGCCCTATTTTCCTTGCGTATCGTTCGGGGGATTCCAAAAAGCCTGCGGAAATTATGGCGGATGTTGTGAAATCAGCCCCCGAATACGATTTCACTGCGGAGGACAGCGTTCGTCATGAGCTGTGGGTGATTTCCAACGCGGAAACTCAAAACGCCCTTGTTGCGGCGTTTGCGCAAATTCCCGCGCTCTACATTGCGGACGGGCATCACAGGAACGCCACGGCGGCAATTGTCGCAAAAAAACGCGAAGAAGTCGCGCCAAACCCCAACGCAGAACATAATTTTTATCTTGCGGTAATCTTCCCCCATGACGAGCTTGCCATCTTGGACTACAACCGCGTTGTAACCGACTTAAACGGCAAAGACAATGCCGCATTTATCTCCGCATTGGAAGCCGACTGGCAGGTGGAAAAATCCGCCGCGCCCGTTAAGCCGTCCCGCAAATATGAAGTTGGTATGTACTTGGCAAATTCGTGGTATCGTTTGACGTTGAAAAACCCGCCAAATTCTGCCGATGCGATTGCCAATTTGGATTGCTCTGTTTTGCAAAACACGCTACTCGCGCCCGTTTTGGGCATAACCGACCCACGCGCCGACAAGCGCATAGATTTTGTGGGCGGTATTCGCGGTCTTGAAGGGCTTGAAATACGCGTAAACAGCGGCGAAATGGCAGTTGCATTCGCCCTCTTCCCCACTTCCATGGACGAGCTTATGGCGGTTGCCGATGCTAACCAAATTATGCCGCCCAAGTCCACTTGGTTTGAACCTAAGCTACGGAGTGGGTTGTTGGTGCATTTGTTTTAAAGATAAGACCGTGGGGCTCTGACCACGGTCTTTTTTATTCAATTACTATAGCCCCAACCTTTGACGGACATTTTGGCAAGCACTCGCCGCATTTAATGCACCTGGATTGGTCGATTGAATGCAACTTTTTTGGCTCGCCCGATATGCAGTTTACGGGGCATACTTTTGCGCAAATGCCGCAACCTATGCACTTTTCCGTGATGATGTAGCGGATTAGGTTTTTGCAGGTGTGGGAGGGGCATTTTTTTTCGTTTACGTGGGCAAGGTATTCGTCTGCGAAAAAGTGGAGGGTGGAAAGGACGGGGTTTGGCGCACTGTTGCCCAAGCCGCACAGGGATGTGCTTTTTATGGTTTGAGCTAGGTCTTTCAGTTGGGTCAGGTCGTCCTCTGTGCCGTTGCCGTCGGTAATTTTTTCAAGAATTTCGTGCAGACGAGTGTTGCCTATTCTGCATGGGGTGCATTTTCCGCAGGATTCTTCCATTGTGAAGTCGAGGTAGAATTTTGCGATGTTCACCATGCAATCGTCTTCGTCCATGACAATCATGCCCCCCGAGCCCATCATAGAGCCAATTGAGCCAAGCGATTCGTAATCCACGCCCATATCAAGGTGTTGCGCGGGAATACATCCGCCCGAAGGCCCGCCCGTCTGGATTGCCTTAAACGCCTTGCCGTCAGGCAAACCACCGCCAATTTCGTAAACAATTTCGCGCAGGGTTGTGCCCATGGGAACTTCCACAAGCCCCACATTATTGATTTTCCCCGCCAGCGCGAAAACTTTTGTGCCGGGGCATTTTTCCGTGCCAACCGAACGAAACCAATCCGCGCCGCGCAAAATAATCGCAGGTATGTTTGCGTAGGTTTCCACGTTGTTGTTTACGGTTGGCTTGTCCCAAAGCCCTTTCTGCGCGGGAAAAGGCGGACGCAAACGCGGTTCGCCGCGCTTGCCCTCAAGCGAGTTTAGAAGCGCGGTTTCTTCGCCGCAAACAAACGCGCCCGCGCCAAGGCTTATGCTTAGCTTGAAATCGAAGCCCGTCCCCATAATATTGTCGCCCAGAAGCCCCAACTCGGTAGCCTGTGCAATCGCCGTTTCCAGCCGCTTAACCGCGAGTGGATACTCGGCACGGATGTAGAAAATCCCTTCGTCCGCGCCCACCGCAAACGCCGCGATTGCCATAGCTTCAAGTACGCTGTGCGGGTCGCCCTCAAGAATCGACCTGTCCATAAACGCGCCGGGGTCGCCCTCGTCCGCGTTGCAGATTATATATTTTTTCGCGCCTTCGCTTTTCGCGCCAAATTCCCATTTCAGCCCGGTAGAAAAACCCGCGCCGCCGCGCCCGCGAAGCCCCGACTTTTTCATTTCGGAAATAACGCCTTCGCGCCCCATTTCCGTTAGAACTTTCGCCAACGCCTCATATCCGCCAACCGCGATATAGTCATCAATTTTGGTAGGGTCAATGACCCCGCAGTTGCGAAGCGCGATTCTGGTTTGCTTATCGCCCCTTGTGTCGGGCAACACCGCCGAAGAATCGCCGCCGTCCAGATATTCCGCGACAACTTTTCGCGCCGTTTCCGCGTCCGCGCCGCTAACAAAAACCGACGGCTTGCCCTGCTTTTTGATTTCAACCAGCGGCTCTGCATAGCACATACCAATGCACCCCGTAGGCACAACGACAACTCCCCTACCCTGCACCTCGGCGTTCAGCGCGTCAAAGACTGCTTCCGCCCCCGCCGCAATTCCGCAGGTCGCCATTCCGACATATACAACGTCGCATTCGCCGGAAACATATTTTGAACCACCCGCCAATACCTTGTTTTTGTACGCATTAAGCTCCGCACCGGAACTAATCATTCGCCGTTGCCCCTTTCACTTCCTCTATAATGCCTGCAACATCCGCCTTAGAAATCCGTCCGTAATACTTCCCGTTCACCGTAATCATCGGCGCAAGACCACACGCGCCAATGCATCGCAAAGCGTCAACAGAAAACAGCCCGTCTTGGGAAACTTCCCCCGTTTCCGTGCCAAGCTGCCGGTTAAATTCTTCCAAAATATTCTCCGCACCTTTAACAAAACACGCCGTACCCATGCAAACATTTACACGAAACTTCCCCTTTTTCTGCATCGTAAAAAACGAATAAAACGTAACAACGCCATACACCTTGCTTGCCGCAACCCCCAACTTCTCGGCAACATAATCCTGCACCTCTTGCGGCAAATATCCAAAAATCTCCTGCGCCTTATGCAACACAGAAATTAACGCGCCCTGCTTCACCTGCAATCCGTCAATAAATTCATCAAGCAACGCATACGCCTTCTCGTTTTCCACTGCAACCATTCCTTCCCGTTTATGTAGAAAAAAATCCCCAACGATTATTGTACATTATTCAGAAATTTTAGCAAGAAAAAAACCTTGGGAGAAGAATAAAAAATTCTCAACCCAAGGTTTTTTATTTGCATTTTGACATCAGTTTATATTTCTTTGTTACTAACCCTAGTAATACATCATATTGTTAAAGTTCGCAACCGTATTGTGAAATACTCCGGGGAAACTGTCACGTCTTCTCTGGTCATCGGCAGTTGGATTGAACATTCCTGTTGCAACCCATTGACGCAAGGACAGTAATTGCGCTGCCGGAATAGTCCCTGCGCTTGGGTCTTGCGTGAAAGCAAATACTGCGAGACCCTTTGGCGTACCGTCAGCATGATACAACATTGTATCAAAGTTCGCGACCGTGTTGTGAAATACTCCGGGGAAACCGTCACGTCTTCTCTGGTCGTCGGCAGTTGGATTGAACATTCCTGTTGCAACCCATTGACGCAAAGACAGTAATTGCGCTGCCGGAATAGTCTCTGCGTTTGGGTCTTGCGTAAAGGCAAACACCGTACGTCCAAATGGCACAACCAAATCATCTGACACCGTAAACCTAAGTTCAACAGTGTGCGGGTCGAAGTTATCGCCGTAGATAATAAGTTCTGCGGTATGAGTTCCAACGTCAAGCCCTGTAACGGGTCTTATTGCCACATCTGCACCGCTACCGGGAAGGATAGTGTTTATTGTAGCCGGGGAGGGAGAAGGCGATACAATCTCAAAATTTGAAGCACCGTCGCCAAGGGCTACGGTAAGCGTCCCTGTTAGTTCCGCGCCTGTGTTTGTAATACGGAATGTCTGTGTGGGTTGCTCTTCGTAGTCTTCGGTTGCACGCGGGAAAGTGAGGACTTCGGGGTGTGAGAAGCTCAAATCAAACGGCGCGCCCGCAAGCCTGATGCTATGTTGTGCAGAAGTCAAGTTTGCGGCAGGCGCATCCGCTACAAAGAAAATGAATCCGGGAGAAGCATTTGCGTTCACAGTAAGCAATCCGTCAGACGTTATTGTTGCGCCTGTGCCGCCGGTAATGCGCCATACAACACTAACGCCTGTCATTGGGCCGAATTGGTTATAAACCGTGGCATTCAACTGCACCACTTCATTGCGTGATAACGCAGACGGTGTATCATCGGAAATTACTACGGCAATGGGAACATTACCGTCTATCGGCACTACCGGCAAATTATGCGGATGCCAAAGTTGATTACGTATATCCCACGCCATTCCGGAAATATATCGTATGGCAAAACCTTCGGGGCGGTTTGCCGGAGGTGCAAATGTGGTTGCTTGTATTGCAGGCGCGTCGCCAAAGAATGTGACGGTGCTAAGGTTAGCGGCAGGGCTAAATGCAGCCGCGCCTATCGTTTGCACACCTGTACCAATGGTGATGGAAGAAATACCTGAACCCGCAAACGTCCCCGGGTTAATCGTTGTCACGTTGTCGCCGATTATTACCGAGTTAAGCGAGTTTGCTACGAACGGTGTTCCACTCGGTAGCCCGCCGAAAGTTCTGTCCGGCGCACCTGTTCCGCTGTTGATGGTTGTAACGCTACTGGGAATCCTAAGCACACCCGAGAGAGATGTTGCATTACTGAACGCGCCCATTCCGATTGTTTCAAGTCCTTCATTCAGTGTTAATCGGCTAAGATTGCTTGCGCCGGAAAATGCATGGTTGCCGATGGTTGTAAGGCCTTCAGGTGTAACCAAGGCTTCCAATCCGCTATTGTATCTGAAAGCGTTTGCGCCGATTGTTATGACGGCATCCATTTGGATTTCCTCAAGCGGTATCGGATTTGCGGCTGCCGCGCCTCTAAATGCGCCGTTTTCTATTGTTTGAACATTTCTAAGGTTCAAACTCCTTAGCGAAGTCGCGCCAAAGAATGTTTCCGGCTGGATGGTAAGTATCCCGCCACCAACATCCACCGCTTCCAAAGAAGTTGCGCCGCCAAATGCCCTATTGGCCGCCGCCGCCGTGCTGTTTATCGCATTCACGCTGTCGGGGATTACCAGATGCCACGGACCGCCGGGGTTGTTCGGATTGACAGGCTTACCACGCAAGTTTGTCGCGTTTCGGAACGCGCCCTGTCCTATAGTTGTTAATCCGTCGTTCAAGACAAGCCTTTCCAGCCTTGGCGAATCAGCAAAAGCAAAATTGTATATGCGCATCACAGAGTCCGGCAGCTCAAGTTTTTGAAGCCCCGTTCCAAGAAACGCGTTCGCGCCTATAGTTTGTACCGTTGTTCCAAGGTCTACCGTTTCCAAGTTAGTTGCTCCGCGGAACGCGCTTGCGGGAATATCGTGTATGCCCTCCCCTATCACAACTCTTCTAAGCGACGTATTATTTCCGAAAGTCCAAAGATTTGCGCCGTCCGCGCTGTTGAATGTTGTTACCGAATCCGGAATTATAACTTCATCCAGCGACGATGCACCAAAGAACGCCCCCGCCCCTATCGTTGCAAGCCCGGGAGAATCGGGGCTGGTCCAATGCGGAAATTCCACTATTCGCAGGCTGTTCGCACCCCTAAACGCACCGGGGCCGATAGAAGTCAGCCTTGCCGGAAAAATGAGATAGGTAATGTTGCCGCTTTGATTCCCCATATTTAAGAATGCATATTGCCCAATGCTTTGAAGCGTCGGGTTTGTACCCCAAGAGATATCATAAAGCTGTACCGCACCGGAAAACGCGCTGTGTCCGATAGTTGACACACCGTTTCCGATATGAATTCGCTGTAAAACACGCGCACCATAAAACGTACCCGCGTTTATATCGGTTAAGCCATTTCCGATATGAATTGCCTCAAGAGCATGGGCATTACCAAAAGTTCTGTTTGCCGCAGTGTTCGCGCTGTTTATGGTTACAACACTTGCAGGTATATACAAATGCCAAGGATGGTTTTCGTCATCCCTGAAAGTTTCTATACAAATGTCACACGAGCGGGGAACAGGCGAGCATACGCATACAGGTTGCCCTCTTAGGGCGTGTGCATTTCGGAACGCGCCATTTTCTATTGTTTGAAGCCTGTAATTTAGCACCAACTCTTCAAGACCAAAGGCATCTGCAAATGCATGAGCGTGTATGGTTATCAGTGTGTCAGGGAAACGTATTCCGCCGCGTATTCTGGTGCGTTCAAACGCGTTATTGTGAATATGGTTGACTGCTTCTCCCCAAATAATTTCATCAAGAACAGGGGCATTTTCAAAAGCAAAGGCACCTATGGTTTGCACACGACCAAGGTCAACGGATTCCAACAAGAGTGCATTACGGAACGTGCCCGGGCGGATATGGTCTAACATAGACCCGTTCGGAAAGGAGGGATGCCCATTTCCTATTGTTACGGAAGTAAGCACACTTGCGCCGCCGAATGTTGCGTCCTCCGGAAGACCAATTGCCGACGCGGGTGTCCCCGGCACAGGAACGTGCAACTGGTCACTTGCGTTTGGCGTGAAGTCTCCTCCGCTAAAAATACGCCGTACACTGTCGGGGATTACAAGTTCTTCCAACGCGGATGCATTGTTAAACGCACCGCGGTGTATAACATACAAAAAGTCGTTAAGGTTGAGATATGCCATTCGGCTTGCGCCACGGAATGCGCGTTGCCCTATGCTCCAAAGCCATGGAGTGTATTCCTCGAAATCAATACCGCGAATATGCGCAGCACCGTAAAACGCACGCGGCCCTATTACTTCAAGACGGGGACTCCACGTTATATTCAAAGTTTCATTTCCGGAAGCAACGCTACGGAACTCAAACGCCGAAGTACCTATTATTCTAACATTTCCAAGCGATACCGTGTGCAACGCCCTTGCATCGTAAAACGTACCCGGCTCTAAAACTTCCAGCTGAGAATTTTCGCCTATATTGATGGTGTGAAGCGCGTGGTTTCTGCCGAAAGCAAATGTTTGCGTGTGGGCGGTGGCAGTTGCCGGATGCGGTTGCGGTTGCGGCGGATTGATACCGCCAAGTTGTCTGCCATAACTTCTGCCGAGTACTGCGGTTCTGTTGCCGGGTATTGTCCAGTTCGGGCCGTTCGCCACACCCCAGTGGAACTCACTGCGGCGGGTAAGGCACGGACTCGGCCTGTCGGGCCTGCCGGGTCTGCCTACCTCACACAAGTGATTTGTTGGGTGTAAGTCCGGCGGGGTAGCAACTATACCGTGTATCGTGGTTCGGTTTAGAGGGGCGTACCCGCTGTGTATTCTTATTACGCTGTCGGGTATGGTTAATGTTCGGAGACCTGTATCGAAGAACGCGCCCCGCCCTATTGTCCGCAAGCCTTCCTGCAAACCTATATGCTGGAGTTGCGTGGCCGCAAAAAATGCCCTGTCGCGGATGGTTAATATAGTATCGGGAAGGTAAATTCTTTGCAGGGTTGGCGTACCTTCAAATGCGCCGCGTATAAGCGGGGCAACAGAAACGAAATGATACCCTACAGAGCGGAACGTGAGTGCGTCCGCGTCTGTTGTGTTCACGCGGCCGGGAATTGTCAAAGATGTAATCCCCGGGCCGTCCAAAAATTCTGTGATTACCGCACCGCCGGAACGATAAATAGACCACCGTAACCGCCTGCAACAATCACACACATTATTAATTTGCGGATACGGTATATTCGTTCCTATCACCGTACGGTCGCCGCGAAAAGCATAAGTGTGTACAAGCACACCGTGTTCATACATACCGGCATTCCATGTGATATTTCTAAGAAGACCGATGTTGTTCTGTCTGTAAAAATCGTGTTCGCCCGGTCTGTCCGTCCCCAGTATGGGGAAGTTTGGAAGCATGGGGTATCGGACAGATGGCACTATGTGATTAGGATTTCCCGCGTTGTGAAACGCACGAAGCCTGATATCGTTTACACTGCCAAGGTGCAACCGTTCAAGTGTGAACGAGTTATAGAACAACCCCGGCTCTATAATGCGCAGACCCGTACCAATATTGATTTCACGCAGAAAAACGTTATGCCCAAAGCTTCTGTGCCATCTGTTTTGAAGCTGTGAATCAGCGGGCAAAGCCGGCGGAACGGGATCCGGGTTAAGAGTAGTTCCGTAGCGTGTAAGGAAATGGTTTGTACCCGTGGCGGTTATTTCTCCGTTAGTTCCGCTTATGATTCTTGTTACGCTGTCAGGGATATTGAGAACTTCAATCGGTGCGCCAAAGAAAGCACCGCGGTGAATTTGTTGCACACCCTCGTGCAGGGTTAAATCGCGGATGCCGCGCCCGTAGGTTGCCGAAGTTCCCAACATACGGAAGGCTCTTTCACCAATGATGTGAACCGTTCCGGGTATTTCAATCTCGTTAAGATGGGGGGTTTCGTAGAATATACCCGCTTCAAGACGGTTTAGCCCGGAGCCGATGGTAACGCTTGTAAGGTGCGGGTTGTGCCCAAAAGCACGATGCCAGCGGTCGTTTAATTGTGCTTGCGTTGCCAAGGGGTGGTTTTCATTGACGGTAGTTGTTCCGTAAACCCAAGGCTGTGCAACCGTAGGAGTGTAAAGTGCATTACTGCCGCTCATTATTCTTTCTACGCTGTCGGGGATTACAAGTTCCGCAATGGGTACACCAAAGAACGCACCACGATGAATTTCTTGCACGCCTTCTTGCAGAGTAAAAGGGATTGAGACACTGCCAATGCCTGTCACGGGCGGCCCTGCGTGACGGAATGCTCCTTCGCCCACAACCAAGACATTACCGGGTACTGTAATAGATTCAAGCCCCGACGCGTCATAGAATATGCCCGGTTCAAGCCTTGCCAAACCCGTGCCTATGGTAATATTTCTAAGAGATGGGGTATGCCCGAAAGTTCTGTTTGCCGTTGTTGTCCCCATTACGTTTGGGACAACGGTAGCTGTTGCGCCGTTACCGCTCATTATTCTTGTTACGCTGTTTGGGATTGTGATTTCTGTGAGGCTGGTGCGGTAAAACGCGCCCAGTCCTATTGTTTGAAGTCCTTGATTAAGGTTTATTCTTCGTAAGCTTGACGGGTGTTCGGGTGATGAGTGTCCTGCAAATGCGTGATTTCCTATTGTAAGAAGGGTGCTTGGAAGGGTAATTTCTTCTATTGTGTGGTCGCGCAGGATGTTTCTGAATATTCCGTTTCCGATACCCAAAACAGGTATCCCTGCAATTTGCGCGGGAATTGTAAAATGCTGCCTGCAACTTGCCCCTATTGTGCCATAAACTCTGGCGGCAGTTATTGTGCCAAAGTTCGCACCCGAAGAGGAGATACTAAGCTGAATAACTCCGCAGATACAAGAAGACACAAACGCCGCCGATTGCGCCGTAAGATTTATGGTAACGGTTAAATTTATTTCTGCCCCGCCCCTGATTACGGTTACGTTAAACGCACGGTTGATAGCGGGTGTGCCTGCGGGAGGTCTTTCTCCTGTCAAATTAAGCACAGAACCTACAGCGGATATCGTTACCCACTGCGGCCAATCCAACGGAAAATCAAACGTTATTTCCCCCGTTGCGGTGCCGTATACTTCAACGGTTTGCATCAGACCGGCATCGTTTACTGTAACTGTCGGGCGCGACAATGTAATGTAAGCATCGCTAGCCGCGTCCTGCATTGCCGGCAGGTTCACATTAATCGTTAATATCGCTTCCGCGCCGTCATAAGTGACAAGCACATCAAACGCACCCACAATGTCCGGCTGTCCGACGGCAGGGCGTTCGCCAAATACCATTATATTAGGGCTGTCTAATTCAACCGAAATAACAGAAGGCAACGCGGATGTATCAACATGAACAGTACCCGTAGGCAAACCGTTTGTATCGTCGTCAATGATTACTACGGTGTAGTCATTAAGCAAGAAGTTATATTCTGTACAAATTGTAACGGAAGACGGGTCAAGGGTAATCGGTCTTCCTGCCATCGGACTCACCTCATCGCAATGAGGATAATTCACTTCACAGCATCCTACAGGGTCGCTATCGTCCCATTCATAATTGTTGTAATATTCTTTCGGTTCTAAATCTTCATCGTAATTATGGTATGTTTCGTCTTCTACATTTTGCTGCCCCTGTTCTTCCTCCCCTGCAAAAACACCTAACGGCACAACCGCCGAAAACACCATAAGCAGGCTGACAAAAACAGCCACAGACTTGTTAAATAAATTCCTCTTCACGTAGCAACTCCCCTTCTCCCTTTTTTTGGTGCGCTCCGCAAAAAAAATATGTATCTGCGCACACACCACCCAAATACCCAACGTTTCCAACGATAATATACACGTTGCCAAACTTTATGTCAACGCAAAATATTCATTTGTAAAGCAAATATCAGCCATATCCCGCTTTGTAAAAATATTTATTTGACATCCAAACCTTTCCATCCTATAATTGCTTTGCGGGGCATCCCCCTGTCCCGTATAGGAGTATAGTTCAGTTGGTAGAACGTCGGTCTCCAAAACCGGATGTCGAGGGTTCAAGTCCTTCTGCTCCTGTACTGTATAAACCGCTTAGAATCTAGGTTCTGGGCGGTTTTTGTTTTCCGTAAGCTTAACTTCCCACAGGATAGAAGCCCGATTTCACGGACACTTACTGCCGTGCAATGACGCCTGCGGAATATAAATGGGGCAAAAAGAAAAGCCGATTACTAAGCTCACGTTCAACTCTTTGTGGTCTATGAGTGAAGCGGAATAAAGTCTATTTTGAAATGGGCGTTCTTGACCCCCTCGGAAATCCGAAAAATATTACAAGAAGAGGGCGAGTTTTCAATCGAGGAGCTTTTAGAAAATATCGGCGCAGAGGAGCTTCCCGACACACGGGCGGGCTAGACGCAGAACACGTCGAGTCACACGTTTTCATCTGCACGGAATTTGACGGAACGCCAACCTGTGCCGACGGCGAAATGCGTTCGCCGATATGGGTGTAGGTGAACCGTGATTTTAGCGGAATACCGATGTTCCCGCCTTTCGCGGAAACGTTCAAATTGCTCACACTGACCCCCCTCCGCGACGATTACGGACAATTTTGTTCAGCGGGAATCCCCGGAGGGGGAGCTTCAAACAGCCAACAAACTGCGCAAAACGTGGCAAATACATTGACGCAAGTCTCGTCAAGGGTAGTATGACTGTAGGTAATTCTCAAAGCAAGGTTGTGGATAATATTATGGAATCGGGCGAAAATATAAACGAAAACTCCGAAAGGCAAGAATCCCAACCTGTAACTGTAAATGATTTTGTGATGTGGTCGCTCTTTACATCCATAAATTTACCAATCCTTTCTGCGGTTGTTGGTTTGCAACACGCCATTGAAAGGCAGGGGCATTTCGTGATAGAATTGTCTTACCCTTCCGGGTGTTGCGTGAAGCGGTGGCGGGTTCTTTCGTGAGAGTGCCGCCCCGCTTTGAGCTGTTGGTGTTTTATGTGCCTTGTGTGGCGGTTATTTCGCCTGTGTGCGGTTGTTTGCTCCGCTTGGGTATATTCCTCACCCCTTTTTACATAGCCGAAAACGCCTTATTTATGCCGTAAATGAGCCGATAGCCATGTTACATAGATTATAAATTCAATAATTGCAACGAGGGAGATAATGCTCGATGATATACACACTTAACGCACGAAGTTATATACTTTACCCTGTCGCAAAGTCATGCTTGCAATTGTCCGATGACGCTGTTCACAGCATGATTTTAGAAGATTTCGCTCTTCTAAAAAGACGCTTAAAAATGAAGGATATTTCGTATGAAAAACTAAAACGAGCCCTAATCCCTAACCAAGATGCAGGCAAGAATGAAATATGCCTTGTATTTGACACAGAAAAGATTGACAGTAGTAGCTATGGCTATCAAATTTTTGAAAACTTGATTCCGTTGCTTGACAAAGAAAGCACATATAGCATTCTAATTGGTGACTATATAGATGCTTTTCGAGGGGTTAGTAATTCTCAAATCTTTATGCGAGACGCGCTTGACGAAGTGCTAATCAAATATGGCAAATCGAGATATATACACAGCAACCAATATTTTTTAGTGTACATCAACAGTATAAGTGACGGACAACTGGACACAATTATTGCCGGACTAAACAAGCATGATTGGTTTTATGGTGTTGCGAAAATAAACCATATGTCAAAATTCAAAACCTACATTTCCACAATTCTTCCACCACTATGTATAAAAAACCGAAATCATATTATAACAAGGCACCCCACTGATTGTGCCGACGATGAAAACATGAACCTTTATGGTTATCCTTTTGAAGACAGCGGATTTAAGGTTTCCAGCATTAACGAAGACAGCTATTCACCATTTTTATGCTATAAAATCGAATCCTTCCTTCCTGATGAAGAAGACATCTGTTTTTCGTTTAATGCAATTTTTCCAAAGTTTGACTCCGTGCGCAAACTCAAGCTGGATATTCTTGATGCGAAATGGGGCTATGTTACCAATACGTCCTCCGGAAAAGGAGAACTTCTGCGGGTGCTTGGCTATGTTGATGGGAATAAAGAAAAATTTTTGAGAGATATCTACAAAGAAATTTGCCAAAACTATATATACAACTTAAGGATGAATGAATA
>WQSG01000042.1 GCA_009788055.1 Defluviitaleaceae bacterium
AGGGGGGTTTGGGGGGAGGGGGACTTTTCAAAGTCCCTCTCCCCCCAAGGTCTTATTCCAATTGTTAAAGGAAATGCCGTTGGGCCGCTAACAGGCGGAAATTTAACGGTTATCGCGTCGATGATTGGGACGGAGTATGAGATTGATACGCGGGGACGGATTTTGTTTTTGGAGGAGACGGGAGAAAGTGCGTATAGGGTGGATAGGTTGCTTTTGCAGTTGAAGCTGGCGGGCAAATTGGGTGACGCGAGTGGCTTTGTGTTGGGCGATTTTTCGCCGGAGACGACGGAAACAATAAAGCTCGCCATAGGCGAGCTTCTTGTGCCGGAAGGCAAGCCCATACTTGCGGGGCTTGCCTGTGGGCATTGTATGCCGAATATAACATTGCCGCTTGGGCAAACCGTTCAAATTTCTACGGAATCATTACATCCACTTCAAATATGTGACCACTCTGGAACATCATAGGTATGCAGATTACCTTGGAGACACGCTCTATAAACGGGAAATCTGTTTCTTTCGCGCCAAATCTAAGCTGCGGCGGTTTTATGTCAACCACAATTTCTTTACCCGAGAAAATGGTAGCCACGTTGCCGGATATGATGTTGGCAAGTTCGCACACTGCAGACTTCGCCATGTCATCCTGCAAAGACTCCACGGGCATACCCATCATCATTTGCGACACGATAAAACGCCCCGCGTCTTCCTTCATGGTGTACACAACCTCGCCTTCAAAAGCACCGAAAATGTCAATAGAAACGGTGACTTCTTCCGTTACATAAGGTTTAGTTTTTACAAATATTTTGCCCAGTGAAGGGGTCTCTTGACAAACCGTGGTAAAAACACGTTGCGCCCCTTGAACAAAAGGATTTACAAAAGAAGCATCCATTTTATTCTTCCCCTATCTCATCGCCTTCCGAATCGGCTTTTCCTTTTTTGTTGAACACGGCACCCAAGTTTAACTTGGACAAAATCCCCGGAACCATGTCAACAAGTTTATTTACGCTGTCTTGGTTTTTTACATTTACAAGCTGAACAGTGCCGTCTACGATAACTATTACCGCAGAGGGCGTCATTTTCGCGCCAACTCCGCCGCCGCCACCGCCGCCTTTTTCCGCACCGCCGCCAACGCCTGTTCCCATTCCAAATGTCACATCTATGAGGGGTACTATGATAATGTCACCAAAATGTACGGGTTCACCCACTACTGTTTTGGTGGAGACAAAATCTTCCATCTTAGAGAAAAGCATTTTTAAATTTTCATTTACATTACTCACTTTAACGCTCCTTTCGTAGCATATCACGTATAACTAAACGCACGGGCTTATGCAAAACCAAACCGATGATGGGAATCGCGATTTGGAAAACGGAAAACCGCCCCCTAATATCGGCATTTACGCGAAAGACCAACACGTCTGTGTTAAAGTCCCCCGCGAAACGAACCTTATCCCTCAACCTAAACATTCCCGCAACGGTTTCATATGCCCCAACAAGCAACCCTGTTTCAAACGGACACGGCAAACCCATAACGCCCGAAATATCTATATATTTCGGGAGCAGTAATTTCAGTATTTTTTTAATTGCAACTTTTACAGGTTTTATTATCTGTTTAACTTTGGATTCTGTCAAGACGTGAAACGAATTTGAAATAGTTTCGTAAACATTTTCTTTCTTTTCAGGCGGAATTTCATGCGTTTTTTTATCGGGAGAAGAATTTTGCGGCGCGGCTTTTTTTTCGGAAGGTTGCGGCGGTTTTTCTTCGTCCAGATTAATTTTGAAAAACAGAATGCGGAAATCCATTTTTTCAACACCGCCGCGGTTTTCGTAAACAAACCGAACCAGCCGAAAAAGCCAGCTAACCCGCACAGATACGTCCGTGCCATTGTCTACCTTGGCGGTTGCGGAATACTTAATCGGCACGGCAGAAAGAAGAAGCACCAACAAAACCAGTGCCGCCGCGACAATTAGAATCCATAAAAAAATCCACAATACTATCATCAGTTAAACCCCGGCAAGCGACGGTGATACTGCAAATAAAAACTTGCGGCGGCAATAATAATTGCAGACATAATCACCACAAGAACCGCCACAAAAATAGATATATGCAAGAAAAAATGAAGCGGGTACATATTAATCATAAGGTCTTCAAAGGGCATGAGCCGCCAATAATTTGCGGCATCGCCACGGAAAAAAATGTAGTGAAAAATATCCCAAGACCGCCCGAAATCAATGGCAATCACGCCCGCCAGCACTACCATCACAGCCAAAAACCCCGCCAGAATTTCCCGCGAACAACGCGCAAGCAAAAACAACGGATTGTCCTGAATAAGAAGCATCCCCAGCACCAGCGCAATCAGCAAAAAAAATGCCACATTCCGCGCCGCAAACAATTGCTCGTACAAGCGGCGGACATCCACCATATGCCGTATTTCCGTTTCCGAAAAGAAATTCTGACCGTAGACGCGGCTTGCAACCTCGTTGCGACCCGCTACCACCGCCGTGATTCCTTCAAGGGAATCGCGTCTGCCGCGCATATATCGCAACAATTCCGTGGTAACGTGCGTTAAATCTTCGTGGCTTATACCTATCGTTTCCGCAATATCAAGCCCTGTTTGCGCGTCTGCACGGGTATAGTGCCATCTGAAAAAGGGCATAAAAAATGTGGGAATGATTACACTTTGGCTGATAACCAGCACAAGCACGCACAAGGCGGCAACATAACCAAGAACCCATCGCATCTTTTTGCAACCCCTTTCAGAAGCTGTATTCATTGACCGAATGTAGCTTCTTAGGGTTTATTATATACTAATTTTTGGAACTAAGCCACAAAAAACCAATATATTTGCTCGTAAAGCAAACCAAGAGCCACCCAGCCCGGCAGATAATCCAACCGTACAAGCCCCTTCACATGATACTTAGTGTGACTGTAATCCCACGGACAGACATTCGCCCGCTTCAAAACCGAACCCGTGATAAACTCCGCCGCATAAATAAGCACCGCGTAAACCAACCCGCGCAAAAGAAAATTCACGGGCGAAAGCATCACAAAAAACGGCTCTAAAAATATCGCCATCCCATAAATGGGAAACATCCACAAACTCGTATTGGAACTAAGCGACCAGTTCCCGTTCTTCAGCGAACCAAGCCCCGTCCAAAGCACTTCGATTAACCAACCGAGCGCACCATAAATTAAGAATCGTATAATCATAAAAATAGTATGCCCCGTTTTACAAAGCATACTACTGATATTTTAAAAAGCTTTTTTTTAAGACCTCGGGGACGCCGTCCCCGAACCCCTGCAAGCCTTTGAAAAGGCTTGACCCAAACTTTAATATGACGCTTACGATTCAAGTTAAAGTTTTTTGCCCCGCTTTTTTTCAAAGAAGCGGGTAGGGGTTCGGGGGTGAAACCCCCGAGAACTAACCTAAAAAAACGATTTCCCAATATCCCACGCGCCGAAACCGAAACCTGCGTAAATTGTTGCGGCGATATCTGCGAAGGTTTCGCGTGTGCCAAGGTTTTGCGCATTTGCGGGCGGGTACGCCAGAACGGGTACATATTCGCGGGTGTGGTCTGTGCCGTGGGTGGTGGGGTCGCAGCCGTGGTCTGCGGTGATGATTAGCAAATCTTCGGGACGAAGCGCGGCAAGAATTTCGGGCAGTTTTGCGTCGAACTCTTCAAGGGCTTTTGCGTAACCCGTTACGTCGTTGCGGTGTCCGAATTTCATATCAAAGTCCACAAGGTTTGTGAAAATAATTGCGTGTTTGCGGTCGGTTTTTAATGCGTCAATTGTCGCAGAAATTCCGTCGGCATTATTTTTTGTGTGATTCGCTTCCGATATGCCTCGGTTGCAGAAAATATCTTCAATTTTTCCGATACCAAGGGTGGTTTTGCCGCGCTCTTCCAGTGCGTCCAAGACGGTTTTTCCTGTTGGCGGAACGGCGTAATCTTTGCGGTTTTCTGTGCGGGAAAACGCGCCCGCTTCTCCGATAAAAGGCCGTGCGATAACGCGCCCCATAAATAAATCATCAATCAGCATTTCGCGGGCGATTTCGCAAAGCCTGTACAGCTCGTTAAGCGGAATAATTCTCTCGTGCGCCGCAACCTGAAACACACTGTCTGCCGAAGTGTACACAATGGGCGCACCCGTTTCCATATGCTCTGCGCCTAGCCGCGCTATTATTTCCGTGCCTGATGCGGGCAAATTTCCAAGCCATTTTACATCACGCCCCGCCCGTTTCAGCCACTCTTCCAGCATTTCATTCGGGAATTTTTCCACAACACGAAAGGGCGGGTCTACAACAATGCCCGTCATTTCCCAGTGACCGCTTGTTGTATCCTTCGCCCTTGTTTTCTCTGCCATTCGCCCGAATGCCGCCGTCGGGTTTTCCACCTGCGGCAACCGCGAGCCTTCGATATTTCCAAGCCCTATTGCAAGCAAATTTGGGATTTCGGGCTTACACGCCGCGTAAACATTGCCCAGCGTATGCGCCCCAACATCTCCATACTCGCTTGCGTCGGGCAACGCGCCAATCCCGACACTATCCAAAACAATTATGCAAACACGATTCATTTTTTTATCTCCTCTAGTTCTCGGGGACTCCGTCCCCGAACCCCTGCCCGCTTTTTGAAAAAAGCGGTGCAAAAACTTTAACATGGACTAGCAATAAACTTCGCCGTATTCTTTAAAACCGCGCGAATGCGCGGTTTTAGGATAGGGTCAAGGGATGAAATCCCTTGCAGGGGTGTGGGGACGGAGTCCCCACGGTCTGTCTTTATACAAACGGTCTGACACTAACGCCCTTGTCGGATAAAAACTGTTTTAATTCCTTTGGCGTGTAATTTTTTTGCAGACGCGGTGAGTAAAGCATACTGCTTATGATTGCGGCTTGTGCTTGAGTTTGGGTGAAAAGGTCGGAGAGGTGTGATGGCTCGCCCGCACCGCCGGATGCAATTAGCGGAACACGAACGGCGGCTTCTGCCTTTTTCATCAGGGGCAGGTCGTAGCCTTGCAGAGTGCCGTCGCAGTCTATGCTGTTTAGGCAAATTTCTCCCGCGCCAAGGTCTTCACAGCGTTTAAGCCATTCGATTGCGTCAAGACCCGTGGCGGTTCGCGCACCGTCAATGTACACTTGATAGCCGCTTGGAAAAGCGGGGTCGCGTTTTACTTGCGTGGAAAGAACCACGCACTGCGAACCAAATGCTTTCGCGCCCTCGCGTATAATTTCGGGGGTGCGCACCGCCATGGAGTCCACGCTTATTTTTTCCGCGCCCGCTTTTAAGGCTTCGTACATACCGTTTAAATCCTTAATGCCGCCGCCAACGGTAAACGGCACAAAAACACGCGCCGCAACTTTTTTTACCGTTTCTATGTCGATAAGACGCTTCTCGCTGCTGGCGTGAATGTCGTAAAAAATAAGCTCGTCTATTTGCGCGTTGTACATTTCGCCGGCAAGAACATCTGCCGCCGCAACGTCTATATTATCCTGAAATTGAATCGCCTTTGTTACCCTGCCGTCCACTATGTCGAAACAAGCGATTAGTCTTTTTGTAAGCATTATTTCGCCCCCTGTTGCAAGAAATTTTTAAGAAGGGAAAGCCCCGCTTCGCCGCTTTTTTCCACATGAAATTGCGTTGCGAAAATGTTTCCGCTGTTTACCGCCGCAGTGAAATCGCCGCCGTAGTCTGCAACTGCCCATAGGTCTTGCGGGTTCTCGGGCTTGGCGTGATACGAATTTACAAAATAGAAATGCCCTGCGGAGTTAATTCCCGAGTCTTTCACAAAACGGACTTCGTTCCAGCCCATTTGCGGCACTCGCACCTGCGAATTATCGAAACGCACAACGCGCCCGCTAAGCCATCCAAGGCACTTGCAGTCGTCCTCTTCGCTGTGTTCAAACAGAATTTGCAAGCCCACGCAAATGCCGAGAAACGGCGTTTTTTCTTCCCGTACAAGTTTTTCAAGCACGGGAAAAATTTTCATCTCGTTCAGCGAATCCATGGTTGCTTTCGCACTGCCGACCCCGGGCAAAATAATATGCGTCGCGCCGCTTAAATTTTCCGCTTGCGATACCAGTTCTGCCGCAAAACCCAAATGCCGTACAGCGTGCAAAACACTCGGCGCGTTTCCCGCTTTGTAGTCGATAATTTTTATCACAAAACCGTCTCCTTTTTTTAATATGTACCTGCCGATTATACACCCGTGTTTGTATTATGCAAACGTTTTTTATAATTTATTGTTGACTAATGCATACGCGTGGTTTATACTAGCTTTCGCATTTGAAAATTGGATATGCAACAAACCTTGCCCGGTTAGCTCAGTTGGTAGAGCAGTGGACTGAAAATCCACGTGTCGCTGGTTCAATTCCGGCACCGGGCATTTTTTATTGGCATTAAAAAACGCTCTGCATATGCAGGGCGTTTTTTGCTGTTTTTTATACTGCCGCCGCGTAAGCGGTTTTATGAACCGGAGGTTGTTGCGGGTTTCTCGCAAGCCAATCCGCTTTGTAATCATTAAGACTTTGCTTGTTTGCTCCTACACTATCATTGGGGTCTTCACGTTGCATGGGGTCATCTTCCCACATACAAACATCACAAATATCAAATTCTCCAATGTCTTCTAACGTATGATTTCCACAGCATGGGCATGGAAATAAATTATTCATATGCCAAACCTCCTTCTCGCTCGTCGCGTTCACGCAACGCATTAAATCTTTGCTCTCCACCCACTAACGGAAACAGCGTTTTTATCTTAACGCCGCTAATTCCGGTTGCATAATCGTCATTGGCGGTATTCCATCTTACAACTTTACCGGAGTTTGTTTTGTAGCCCATAATGCCACCGCCGACTTCTTTTTGCAACAAATTAAGAGCCCGCGCAGTATATTGTTCTTCGTTTAATTCCAAGTATTCACCATTACTTTGACGTTTTTTCAGGTGAAGTTCTCCCGATTTTCCGGCAAAGCCACCACCAAATTCGGCGGTTTCGTTTATATTTTCGCCCGATTCCATAGTATTATCCCCTGCCTTGGGTTCAGTTTAGCAAACAAACGAAATTTCATCAATGCAAAACTTCAAACAACGAAACAAGCTATTGGCAATTTTCACATGACAACTTCATTACAAATCTGCGTTATAATAAAATCTCCTACCGAAGGGAGATTTTTTTATGGCGCATATTTTAGTGGTGGAAGATGACCAAGATATAAACGAAATAATTTGCAAGAACTTAAAGCTTGTGGGGCATTCTTATGCGCAAGCGTTTGACGGAATTGAAGCGGTGAAGCTGGCTACGGAAACCGAGTTTGATTTAATTTTGCTGGACGTTATGTTGCCGGGGCTGGACGGTTTTTCTGTGTTTAAAAAGATACCGTTCGCGCCGGTTATTTTTATCACGGCGAAGGACGGACTGGACAGCAAACTTAACGGGCTAAAACTGGGCGCGGACGACTATATAGTGAAGCCATTTGAGATGCTGGAGCTTCTTGCGCGGGCGGAAGCGGTTTTGCGCCGTACACAAAAAAACATCACGACGTTTTGCTTAGACGAGGTAAACGTGAACATGACCGACCGCACCGTAAAAGTTGGCAACGAATACGCAGATTTATCGCCCAAAGAATTTGAACTTCTTGAGGTACTTATCCGCAACCAAAATATCGCGCTCTCAAGGGACAAGCTACTCGAATTGGCATGGGGATATGACTATCTTGGCGAAACACGCACGGTAGACAATCATATTCAAAAACTGCGAAGCAAGCTGGGATGGGAAAGCCGAATAAAAACCATTTACAAACTGGGCTACCGCTTGGAGGTAAAATGATTATGGAGGTAACATATTTATGAAGCTAAAAACTTTCATCGCCATATTTTTGCTTATCCTAACCATTTTATTTTCCAGCGTTGGTATTGTTTCGTTTTACCTAAACAACAGCCAAATTAATATGCTGAAAGATAAAAGCATTGCGCAGTTTCAAACTATAGTGAGTTCGCTGGACAGGGATATCGCGGTTTTGCGCGGGCGCGGCGAAGTAGATTTCTACGGGGCGGTGGATACCCTTGTGCGGGGCTATGCGCGGTACTACGGCAGACACGGGATTACGATATCTGTGGCGGGTATTCGGGCGGGGGGAGAACACGCGGCGGAACTCACCTTCGCCAACCGCGGCGACGGGCATTTTATTTTAATCACTGGGCGTCTGCCAATGAGCAATTTTTTGGTCAACTACAGTCTGGATATTACCGAAAGTATCACAAATATGCGCAATATCCAAAACGCGCTGTTGGTTTCCGCAATTGTTTTTTCGGTTATTTCTGCCGCCGCGTTGTATGTAATTTTGTCGTCAATTTTTAAGCCGCTTACAATTGTTGCCGAAACCTCGCGGGAAATTGCAAACGGCAAATTAAGCGAGCGCATTCCCGTTGGTTCAAAAAACGAGCTTTCGCAAGTGGCGTTGGACTTCAACAAAATGGCAGAGCGCGTTCAGCGACAAATGATTTTGCTGGAAGAAGAAGCCCTAAACAAACAGCAATTTGTAGACAACTTCGCCCACGAAATGCGAACGCCGCTAACGTCCATTTACGGCTATGCCGAATATATGCACAAGGCACTCTTGGATGACGGCGAAGTAATCGAAATATCCTCGCGCATTATGGACAAGGCAAGTTATCTGAAAGAAATCGCTAACTCGCTGTTGCAGCTTGCCATGCTGCGCGACTATGTTCCGACCAAACAAGAAGTATCAATTCCGCACCTCTTTGATGATATTTCGCAAACAGTAAAAGCGCAATCGGAAGACGTAAAATTTACCTATGCCTGTAACGCAAATTCGTTAAACTGCCAAGAAGATTTGATAAAAAGCCTTTTGCTTAACCTGTGCCAAAACGCCATAAAGGCCTGCACCCCGAACGAAGGAATTATATGCATGACAGCGACGGAAAACGCAAGCGGCGTAACAATTTCTGTAACAGATAACGGTTGCGGAATCCCCGCAGAATCCGTGGCGAAGGTGACAGAACCATTCTACCGCGTGGACGAAGCCCGCAACAGAAAACACGGCGGCGCAGGACTTGGGCTTGCACTGTGCCGCAAAATCGCAGAGGTACACGGCGCGGAACTGGCAATAAAATCCACCCCGAACGAAGGCACAACCGTATCTGTAACATTTACAACTCCGTGACAACTTGCAGATATTCCCATGATAAAAATGTTTTATCATATTTCTTGTGAGGCGCACTCAACAAAAAAACTCAAAGGAGAGATTTATCATGAAAGTAAAAGAAATTTTTAAAGTGGCGGCGGTTTGCGCGCTGTCTATCGGAGTTATGAGTTCGGCATTTATTGGCTTTAACCGCCTGACTTTTTCGGCGGCAACAAACGGCACGGAACCGCTGCCGATAGTTGAAGCCCTTTCACCCGCCCCCGCTCCGTTAGCACAAACAGAACAAAACGAACAAGACGATTACGCCGCTTTTGTTCCGCCAACAGCCGTTACCATTGTTGCATCTCCGTGGCTTAACGACCACCCAAACAACACCGTATCTGAACACGCAATGCAAATGGAAGAAGCCGCAAGAATAGGCGCGGAATACATCTGGGACATCTTCGGCGAACGCATTGACGGTATGTATGTGGAAATGTTTTATGCCTCGTGGCCCGGTCAAATGCGGTCATACTGGATAGGAAACGTCGGCTCAATCCCGGCATCCGCTGTCGGCAGGGATGAGACGCTTCGCAGCTACAGCCCGCAATTCAGCTTCACCATAGACGCGGTAACGGGAATGCGCGTAGACATTGGCCGCCTTATTGACCGCCTTGCAGGTCTGTCGGAAGAAGAACTGGAAGCATTTATGCAATGGCGCACCGGCGACGAAAGACGCGACTGGCATATCGCATGGCATTACAAAAACACCGCCGAAAGAATGGCATACCTCGGCCTAACCGACGCAGACATTGAACCATACCTGCAAACCGCACGCGAAGCCGCCGCACGCCACTTCAACACCACAACACTCGTACTCGAAACAGAATCCTTCGCTATAACCGCAGGCCCTGCCAACATTCCTTCCCAATCTGCATTCAGCGGAATCCTCTTCACAATCGAAGACAACACAGGCCGCGAACTGCAAATGTCACTCCACAACGGCGAAGCCGTATCCATACACACACAACACAACGATATAGTTCCGGGCTTCAGCTACTATGCACCGGGGTCTATAGGGTAAAGTTGGCTAAGTTATCTTCTCGGGGGACTCCGTCCCCCGAACCCCCTGCGAACTTTTTTGAAAAAAAGTTCGACAAAAAACTTTAACTTAAAAATCGCGCATTCGCGCGATTTTTAGATTTCGGAACAGTTTACCGCTAGTCCAAATTTAAAGTTTTTGTTCAAACTTTTTTCAAAAAGTTTGCGGGGTTCGGGGCAGAGCCCCGAGAACTTCCCAATTGTTCATCTTTTCGGCTTTTTCGTCGGACGAATTAAAGCCCTGGGATGATGGCCGATTAAATCCTTTCGGCCTGCGCGGATTAGGGCGGATGTTACGATTTTTTTGTTTGCGGGCAAGCGGTATTGGATTAGGGCGCGTTGGGTTGTTTTTTCGTGTTGGCTCTTGGGAACGAAAACGCGCTTTTGGGTGCGTGGGTCGATGCCGGTGTAGTACATACAGGTAGAAAGTGTGCCGGGTGTAGGGTAAAAGTCTTGCACTTGCTCGGGTTTTACGTTTGTGCTTTGCAGATGCTCGGCAAGTTCGATTGCATCGTTCAGGGTACAGGCGGGATGGCTGGACATCAAATAAGGTACGAGATATTGGTCTTTGTTTAGTTTTTTGTTTATGGCGGCGAATTTTTCTGCGAACTTTTTGTATTCGCAAAAGTCGGGCTTGCCCATGCTGTAAAGTACTTTTGCAGAAACGTGTTCCGGCGCGACTTTAAGCCGCCCGCTTATGTGATGTTCGCAGAGTTCTTTCAGAAAGATATCGCCTTTCGGGTCGTGCATCAGATAATCGTAGCGAATGCCCGAACGGATGAATACCTTTTTTATGCCGGGGATTTCGCGGAGGGTTCGCAAGAGTTTTAAGTAGTCTGCGTGGTCGAATTTCAGGTGCGGGCAGGGTTTTGGGAACAGGCACTGTCGCTTGCATGGCGGGGCATTTTCGTTTTTGTGTCGGTCGCAGGAGGGTGCGCGGAAGTTTGCCGTCGGCCCGCCAACATCGTGGATGTAGCCCTTAAACAGCGGGTCGTGGGTGAAATTTCGCGCTTCTGTTATAATGGATTTGTGACTGCGAGCCTGTACAATTCGCCCTTGATGAAAACTTAACGAGCAAAAATTACAGCCGCCAAAACACCCGCGCTGGGCGGTTATGCTAAACTTGACTTCTTCGATTGCGGGCACATTTTCATGCATGGGGTGAACCTCCCGCGTGTACGGCAGTGAATACACTCTGTCCAATTCGGCGGCGGTAAGCGGCTTTGCGGGGCGGTTTTGCACTACATAGTGGTTTGCGTAATCTTCCACCAGTACATTTGCGGTTAAATAATCCGTGTTGTTATATTGAAGCATGAAACTGCGGGCGTATTCTTTTTTTGCCGCCGTTGTCGGCTCTTTGATTGTTTTAAATGTCGGCAAAATAAGCGGCTCGGGCAAAAATGAAATATCTTTCGTTTTGAAAACCGTGCCGTCTATAAAGGTGATGTCCTTTACGGCAATTCCGCTTTGTAATGCTTCCGCAATTTCTACAATTTGTTTCTCTCCCATGCCGTACACAATTAAATCTGCCGCCGCGTCCAAAAGTATAGAGCGGCGCACCGCATTGTCCCAGTAATCATAATGCGCAAGCCTTCGCAAACTCGCTTCCAGCCCGCCCAAAATAATCGGTACTTCCTTATACACTTCCCGAATCTTATTGGAATACACAATGCTTGCGCGGTTAGGCCTTTTGCCCACCTCGCCGCCCGCCGTATACGCATCCGTTTTGCGCTTGTGCAACGCCACCGTATAGTGATTCACCATTGAATCTATATTCCCGCCCGTTACAAGAAAGCCCAGTTTAGGCTCGCCAAAGCGCGTAAAATCCGCCGTACTCTTCCAGCACGGCTGCGCCAAAACCGCCACAGAAAACCCGTGCGATTCCAATACACGCGCAATTATCGCCGCCCCAAACGATGGGTGGTCCACATACGCGTCGCCCGTCACAAGTACAAAATCCGGCGGGCTTCCAATTTCCTGCGAACTAACGGGCAAAAACGGCATTCTTTTCACACCTTTTGTTGCGGTCAATTTTCCTCAATCAGGCAGAACTTATCGCCTAAGGTTTCGGGCGGAATTTCGGGGTTTGCGATTGCAAACTCCGTTATGCTATCATATGTTATATCCAATATACTCAAAAGAAGTCGTCTTCGTTGATGAAATCATATCCGCTATCCATTAGCATTTTTAAGTAATCATCGAAACTATCTGCAATAACCTTGAAGTTATCAGGGTCATGAACAAACCTTACTATTTGCCCTATTTTGCCGTTAGGAGAAGGGGTAAAGTCGATGAACAATTGTGATGTGCCACCATTATTCATGCAATCGGAAAAGTGAAGCCATTTAACGGAAGCTGATTTATCAATAATTTTCTCATCAACTTTTACCTCACAATATTCTCTGTTGATATAGGCGGAATAGTGCGCATACTTTCTCACTATATTCTGATTTTCAATTATCTCTTTTGAGGAAAGAAGGTAGTACCCATACTCTTCTATATCAGAGCCAATAACCAACACGCCAACCGTTTCGCTACCGTAGGCTCTCCAATACGTGCCATCGACATACTTAAGCAAATCCACTAAAGAATCAGGAATATTGGGGTACAGTTCTTTCAGTTTTAATATATCCTCTTCACTTGCACCATGAATATTTTTCTCAAAATGCGTCCACTCTTCATCTCTGCCGGTTTTTAAATATGCTTCTTTGAGTCCATTTATATATTTTTCAGATATTTTCATGGGTTGCCTCCAAAATATAAATTTTGCGCAATTTGTTTTTGTTGTTCAGCTTGTGAAGTAATTTTATCACATTGTTGCTGCTTTGTGCTAATGTTAGTGGAGATATGGATGATACAGGTGGCTTCGAGAACTTAAACCGGAGGAAAACTAATATGAAAGCCGTTGGCGTGATAGTAGAATTCAACCCGTTTCACAACGGGCATGGTGTGCATTTGCGGGAGTCGCGGGAGCTTAGCGGGCGAGATAGAATTGTTGCAGTAATGAGCGGCAATTTTGTTCAGCGCGGAGAGCCTGCGCTTTGCGACAAATGGCGGCGCACAAAAATGGCGTTGCTTTCGGGCGTGGATATTGTGATTGAAATTCCTGTGCCTTATGTAATTGCGGGCGCGGATTATTTTGCGCGGGCGGGGGTCGGGTTGTTGGCGGCAACGGGCGTGGTTGACGCGCTTAGTTTCGGCAGTGAAGCGGGCGACCTTAGCACGATAAAAGAAGCGGGGCGCGTGTTGGCAGAAGAACCGCCCGCATACAAAAACGCACTGCGCGAAAAGCTGGCGCAAGGCGCGTCTTTTGCGACGGCACGAGGCGCGGCACTGGAGGCCTGTTTGGGCGAAACGCCCGACGGCTTGCTTACCAAACCAAACAACGGGCTTGCAATGGAATACTGCAAAGCGTTGCGCCTGTTGGGCGACCCGATGGAAATCTTCACCACGCACAGAACAAGCGGTGGCCCCTCCGCCACAAAAATCCGCCGCGCTTTTAACGTCGCGAACGATAGTGCCGCGAACACATCGCCCTTTCGGATACAAGACCACCTTCCGCCGCACGCGCTGGAAATTCTTGAAGCCGCCCGCAAAAACGGCGAAACCGCAACCCTTAACGATTTTTCATCCATATTCCGCTACTTGTTAAGCACCCGCGATTTCGATTTAGGCGAAGGGCTGGAAAACCGATTTCGCAAACTAAACGGAGACTTCGCAACACTATCGGATTTCCTTTCCGCCGCAAAAACCAAACGCTACACCCTAACCCGCCTGCAACGCGCCGCCCTTAAAATAATCCTAAACATAACCGCCGCCGACATGGCGCACTACGAAAACCACGGCGGCGCGCAATACATTCGCGTCCTCGGCTTCCGCAAAAACAGCTCAAACTTGCTTGGCGAAATAACAAAAAAAGCCACCCTGCCCGTAATCACCAACGGCGCGGCAATGGACTCCATACTGCAATCCAACACCCCCGCCGCAAAACTCCTCGCCAAAGAACTGGAAGCCGGCGACATCTACCGCACAGCCACAAACGCCCCCGGCGGCTTCCGCAGCGAACGCGGCAACGAGATTATTATTGTGTAGAAAAACCTCGGGGCTCTGCCCCGAACCCCCGCAAACTTTTTGAAAAAAGTTTGAACAAAAACTTTAAATTTTGACTAGCCGCGAACTGCATCGCACAACACAAAAAATCCGCGTACGCGGATTTTTTAGTTAAAGTTTGATGGGATGGGGGTTCGGGGGAAGGGAAACTTTTTAAAGTTTCCCTTCCCCCGAGGTCTTATCACTAATTCTTCGCCCCCGCATGATATGCCTGTAAACTCTTAACCTTGGGCGGCTGTTTGCTTCGTGCGCTAATCGCGTTTATTGCGGAAAGAACCATCTCGGGGGTGGTGTACATGGGGATGGATTTGCGGATTGCGGCGCGACGGATGTTCGGACCCATGCCATGGATAGAGCCGCCGGGCGTGTTTACCACCATGTTTATTGTGCCGTCCATGATGAGGTCGGAGATGGGCTGTACGGTTTCCATGTCCAGGAGTTCGCAGATTGGCCGTGCGGGAATACCTGCGCGTTCCAGTTCTTTGTGGGTGCTTTCGGTTGCGACAAGGCCGAAACCAAGGCGTTGCAGGTCGCGGGCGATACCCGGCAGGTCGCGCATATATGATTCGGAGAAGGAGATTAGCACCGTTCCGACTTTAGGCAACGGGCATTTCGCGCCCTCTTGCGCAAGGGCAAAGGCTTCTTCAAATGTTCCGCCCATTCCCAAAACTTCGCCTGTGGAGCGCATTTCAGGCCCAAGAACGGGGTCAACTTCGTGAAACATATTGAATGGGAAAACCGATTCTTTCACGCCGAAGAAATTTACTTTCGCGGGTTTTAATGTGGTGAGGTCTAGGTCGCCTTCGCCCGTTGCGGCTTGAATCATCACTTTCGTTGCGAGTTTTGCCATTTGGATATTACATACCTTGGAAACAAGCGGTACAGTGCGGGAAGCGCGGGGGTTTGCTTCGATAATGAAAACCTTGCCGCTTTTTGCCTCGATGGCGTACTGGATATTCATTAGCCCGATTACGCCAAGTTCGTGGGCTATTTTGCGGGTGTATTCGTAAATTGTGGCGCAAGCCGCTTCGGGAATTGAGTGATGCGGAATTGTACAACCACTGTCACCTGAATGAATGCCCGTGTGTTCGATATGCTCTATTATTGAAGGAACGGAGACATTTGTGCCGTCCGAAATTGCGTCCGCTTCGCATTCCAAGGCGCGTTCAAGGAAACGGTCAATCAAAATTGGAGCCATTTCTTCCTCGGGGTCGGATTTGCTTATTGCGTTTTTCATGTATTCTTTTAGTGTGTCCATGTTGTAAACAATCGCCATTCCCGCGCCGCCAAGGACGTAGGAAGGCCGCACAATAAGCGGGAAACCAATGCCCGTTGCAACGGCAACCGCTTCTTCCACGGTTTTTGCCATTCCGCTTTCAGGCATGGGGATGTTCAATTTTTCCATCATTGCGCGGAACAAGTCGCGGTCTTCCGCCGTTGCGATAATTTCGGGCGGCGTTCCAAGAATGGGTACGCCCAGTGCTTTTAGCTGTTGCGCAATGTTAAGCGGCGTCTGCCCGCCGAACTGCACCACCACGCCCATTGGCTTTTCGTATTTTACAATTTCCAGTACGTCCTCAACGGTAAGCGGCTCGAAATAAAGCCTGTCTGCTGTGTCGTAATCGGTACTTACTGTGGATGGGTTGCAGTTTACCATAACCGTTTCATAACCCATATCGCGCAGTGCGTATGTGGCGTGAACACAGCAATAATCGAACTCTATGCCTTGCCCAATCCTGTTTGGCCCGCCGCCGAGAATCATGACTTTTTTCTTGTTATCGTTTGCGGGTTGCGGAAGCGGCGTGTCTGCAAGATATGTGGAGAAATAGTAGAACTCGTTTTCCGCGCCGGAAACTTGGATGGCTTCCCAGCCTTTTTTTATGCCAAGGGTTTCGCGCTGTTTGGATATTTCGATTTCGGGAATGTATAACAGCCACGCCAAATATTTATCGGAAAAGCCGTCCTTTTTCGCTTGCAGAAGCAAATCGTCGGGCATGGTTTTGCCCGCGGGCGCGGCTTTCGGATTCTCAACGGGTTTGCCATTGGGCAGTGGTTTTGTGCGGTATTTTAGAACTTCCTCTTCAAGTTCAACCAGTTCTTTCAGGCTGTTTAAAAAATACGGTTTGATTGCTGTAAGTTTAAACAGTTCGTCTACGGTAACGCCTTTGCGCAGTAATTCGTACAGCACAAAAAGACGCTCACTTGTGGGGATTTTAATCTTCTCGAAGAGTTCTTCCTTGGAAAGCGAATTGAAACCCTTTGCGAAACCAATTCCCGCACGGCCTATTTCAAGCGAACGCACTGCCTTTTGCAACGCCTCTTTAAAGTTTTTGCCGATGCTCATTACTTCGCCAACGGCTTTCATTTGCGTGCCAAGGGCGTCCTGCGCGCCGGGGAATTTTTCAAACGCCCAACGCGGGAATTTTACAACAACGTAATCGCCATAGGGTTTGTATTTGTCAAGCGTTCCCAAACGCCAATACGGCAGTTCTTTTAGCGTAAGACCCGCCGCAAGAAGCGCGGAAACACGCGCAATGGGGAAGCCCGTTGCCTTGGACGCAAGCGCGGACGACCGCGAAGTACGCGGATTAATTTCGATTACAACAATGCGCCCGTCTTTGGGGTTGTACGCAAACTGACAGTTGCATCCGCCCATTACGCCCACGCGCCGAACAATTTTATGCGCCGCGTCTTCAAGCCGCGCCATTACTTCCTCGGAAACATCCAGCATCGGCGCACAGCAAATGGAATCGCCTGTGTGAACGCCCATTGGGTCTACATTTTCGATATAACAAATTGTTATGCAGTGGTCGGTGGAATCGCGGACGATTTCCAGCTCCAGTTCTTCCCAGCCCAAAACGGATTCTTCGATTAGAACTTGGTTAATCATGCTGGCGTTAATACCCCGTGAAGCAATGTCTCGCAGTTCTTCTTCCGTTCGGCAAATGCCGCCGCCCGCGCCGCCCATTGTATACGCGGGACGAACAACGCACGGATAGCCCAGTTCCTTGGCGATATTAACCGCCTCGTCCACACTGTACGCAGGTGACGAACGCGCCATTTCAATATTCAGTTCTTTCATCATTGCCTTAAACGCGATTCTGTCCTCGCCGCGTTCGATTGCGCCAAGGTTTACGCCGATAACTTCCACGCCGTACTGCGCGAACACCCCTTCTTTTTCAAGCTCCATCGCAAGATTAAGAGCGGTTTGCCCCCCGCAGTTAGGCAGAAGCGCGCAAGGCCGTTCCGTTGCGATAATTTCCGTAAGCCGCGCTTTGTTAAGCGGCTCGATGTACGTTGTGTGCGCCATTTCCGGGTCTGTCATAATTGTTGCAGGGTTGGAATTTACCAACACAACCGTGTACCCAAGCCCTTTCAATGCTTGACAAGCCTGTGTTCCCGAATAGTCAAATTCGCAAGCCTGCCCGATTACAATCGGCCCCGAGCCGATGATTAGTACCTTTTTGATGTCTTTTCTTTGTGGCATGGTAGTTCCTCCGATTTTTTAAGTTGAAGTTCACGTATACTCGCAATTTGTCATGTGTCATTTTGGTATAGGGATGGAATTGTCAAAAATGTATCTGTGTTGATTTTGAAGCCGTGTTTTTGGTAGTATGGTGCGGTTTCCGCGGTTGTTTGAACAAGCCATTCCGAGTTGGGATAGTGCGCTATGCAACGCTTTATCAGCTCCTTGCCGATTCCTTTGTTTTGAAACTTAGGGTCGATTACCAAATCGTAAATTACAGAGCGGATGACTTTGTCGCTTAGTACCCGTACCGCGCCAACTAACCGTTCCCCATCCCATGCAGAAATTACCAGCGTGGAATTGATAAAGGGTTTGTTGAAATTTTCATACATATGCGAGTCGGGGTCATCAAGTGTTGGGTCTGTCCAGCCCGCAGAAAAAAACAGATGATGCAATTGGTCAACGGGTAGGGCTTTTTGTGTGTCGCTGTAGGTTATTGTCATGGGTTCAACTTCCTTCTTGCAAGACGTTATCAACCTCAACAAATTTTTCTGTGTGTTCGGGCAGGTTGGTTATTTCGGTTCGCATAAATGCGGGGTAAAAATTTTCGTTTTTCAGCTTGTCAAGTTCTACCCATTTAAATTCGTATTCGCGTCCGTCTTCGGTTGTTTCAAAAATGGTTTCGGATGTTCGCAGGTTTGGGTCGGCGGTTTTTAAGAGGTAGTAAAAGCAAATTTCGTGAAAGCGAGTGCCTTCGGTGTGGAAAAATTGTTCGCCTACCCACAAGAGCCGTTCTGTTTTAACCGTGATATTAAGCTCCTCTTGCATTTCGCGGATTAGTGTGGTCTCCGTGCTTTCCATGGCTTCCACGCGCCCGCCCGGGAGTGCGTAAAAATCGTCGCATTTTAGACGGTGTATAAGCACCCGCCCGCTGTCGAAAATAAGCCCGGCTACCCGAAAATTGAACCGTCCGTTTGGGATGTCGAAGTTTATCATGGCGAACTCCCTCCTTCGGTTATCAATTTTTGCACTTTGGCGAAAACGTCTTCTGCGTTATCTATGTGGCGGATTTCGTTGAGGGCGGCAGAGCGCGAACCGTGGCTTGTACTTTGCGTGTGCATGAAATTCAGATTATTGAACATAAGCCGCACCGTGCCTGTGTGATAGATTCTGTCCATCCAGTCTATTTTTAAGAATGCACCCGATAATTCGCGGATTAAACTTGCTTTTATTTCGCGGCGGACAATTCCCGCAGATTGGATAATCACGCGCCGATTTGTAATTACAAAATAGGTATCGCGCCAACTATCGCGGATTGTAAAGCACTCTGCAATCCACATGAAAAACGGGATGGAAAACAGCAAGCCCATTATCAGCGGCATAAACAAAAAGATGGCTGGCGCGGGCAGATAGTCTGTGTACGGATAATAGTGCGTGGGGTCTTGCGTGAGAATCATGACAAAAAACGCGCCCACAATAATCCAAGCAATTCCGCTGAAAACCAGCGCGAACGCTCCGCGTGCCGCCAACCTGTGCGCCCGATAGGACTGATAACACGGCGCGTCTTCCCATATAATTTCTTCGCCGTCTGCCAGTTGCGCCGTCATTGCCCGCATGAGAGCGGGCCGTCTTAGTTCGCTCATTTTATTTCGCGCCCATCAATAATGCCATAACCGCTTTCTGTGCGTGAAGCCTGTTTTCGGCTTCATCGAAAATGCAATCTGCGTGTTTTTCAAAAACTTCTGCGGTAATTTCTTCGCCGCGGTGCGCGGGCAGACAGTGCAAAACAATCGCCTTCGCGTGCGCTTGCGCCATAAGTTTATCATTAATTTGGAAACCCGCAAAATCTTTCATACGTTTTTGCGCTTCTTGCTCCTGTCCCATGCTTGCCCAAACGTCCGTTACCATAACATCCGCATTTGCAGACGCTTCTTCGGGGCTGTTTACCAGCGCGAAATCGCCGCCGAATTTTTCTGCAAATTTCAAAACATCCGCGTGGGGTTCGTAGCCTTTCGGCGTTGCGACACTGATTTTCATGCCGCTTGTAAGCGCGCCGACAATAAGCGAATTGCACATATTATTTCCGTCGCCGATGTACGTCATTTTCACGCCCTCCAGCGCGGAGTGATACTCCCGAACCGTCATCAAGTCCGCAAGAATCTGGCATGGGTGAGAAAAATCCGTAAGCCCGTTTATCACGGGAATGCTCGCCCATTTCGCCAGCGATTCAACCTCCGATTGCTCAAACGTTCTAATCATAATCCCGTCCAAGTACCGCGCCAATACCCTTGCTGTATCTTCAATAGGTTCTCCCCGTCCAATTTGCAAATCGTTGGACGACAGAAAAAGTGCCTGCCCACCCAACTGATACATCCCCGTCTCAAAAGACACTCGCGTCCGCGTAGATGATTTTTGAAAAATCATACCCAGCGTTTTGCCTTTAAGCACCTCATGGGCAATCCCGTTTTTCAAATTATACTTCATTTGGTCTGCCAAATTTAAAATTTCCACAATCTCGTCTTTCGTCAAATCCAACATTTTTAACAAGTCTTTTTTCATGATATCCTCCAAGATTTTAGTTTTTTAAAGAAAGACCTTGGGGGCGTTGCCCCCAATTCCCCCACGAGGGGACAAGTCCCCTCGACCCCTATCTCGAAACCCGCGTACGCGGGTTTCAGGTTAAAGTTTTTGTTCAAACTTTTTTCAAAAAGTTTGCGGGGTTCGGGGCAGAGCCCCGAGGTCTAAAGTGTTTTTTTGATAATTGAAAGCCCTGCGTCTATGTCTTCCGTGGAAATGGTGAGCGGCGGAAGAAAGCGCAGGATGTCTATGCCTGCGGGGAGCGTAACAAGCCCTGCGGCAAGGAGTTTTGAGACGGCTTCTGTGTTGGTGATGGTGTCGAGTTTGATGCCGAGCATTAGGCCGCAGCCGCGGATTTCTTTTACGCAGGGCAGGTTCATTGCAAGGATTTTTTCGCGGATGTATGTGCCTTTTTCGGTGACGGATGGCAGGACGGGTTCTAGGATTTCAAGTACGGACAGGGCGGCGGCGGCGCAGATTGGGTTGCCGCCGTAAGTTGTGCCGTGGTCGCCCGCGCCAAGGGTGGTGTGCAGTTTGTCGCCGAGGAGGAAGCCGCCGAGGGGCAATGCGCCCGCGATTCCTTTTGCAAATGTGATTGCGTCTGGCTGAATGCCGTGGTTTTGGAAGCCGAACCACTTGCCCGTGCGGCCAACTCCCGTTTGAACTTCGTCCGCGATTAACAGCCAGTCATTTTTTTCGCAAAGTTGTGCCGCTTTTTGCAAATAGTCTGTGTCCAGCGGCATAACGCCGCCTTCGCCCATGATGGGTTCAAACATGAATGCGCAAACATCGCCCGCTTTTGCTTCCGCTTCCAGCGCGGCAAAATCGTTTGGCGGCACGTATCTGAACCCCTGCACAAACGGGTGAAAATGTTTGTGAAATTTATCCTGCCCCGTTGCGGTTAAAGCCGCCATTGTTCTCCCGTGGAACGAGCCTTGCAGTGTGATAATAGTGTGACGGTTTGCACCGTATTTGTCGGAGCTGTATTTTCGTGCCGTCTTAATAACGCCCTCCACAGACTCCGCGCCGGAGTTACAGAAGAACGCCTTTTTTGTGCCTGAAAGCGCGGTTAGTTTTTCAGCCAAAAGCCCGCCCTGTTCCGTGTAAAATAAATTTGAAACATGAGCCAAAACGCCCACTTGGGCGCAAACTGCGTCCACCCATTTTGGGTGCGAATGCCCCACGGAATTTACGCCGATTCCCGATGCGAAGTCTACATATTCCTTGCCCTCCGAGTCCCATAAACGGCTGCCCGCGCCTTTCACAAATGCCACGGGATACCGCCCGTAAGTTGCGCAAATGTTTTCGTCATACATATTTTTCATGTCATTAAAGTTCACCGTCATCAAGCCCCTTTGCTTTGAACATTCCCATGATTTTTCTGTGCGTGATTGTTATTTCTTCCATGGTGAGTGTGTTGTTCGCGCTCATGTATTCCATATCATTTAGCACCATTTCCGCAGTGCGAATTGGCACGTTTTGCAGTATTAATTTTGCCGCGTATTCTTCGCAACCGCTTACGGCAATGCCCAAATCCCGTTGCCCAACGTCTTTCATAACCTGCGCGATATTTTCATCGGGCAATCGTGCGATAAAGTGACAAAACAGCGTGCTTGGGTTTTGTTGCGTTAACTGCGAAATTCGGCGGTCTACTGCCACGGCGGGGTCGAAAAACGGATAGTGTCCGCGTTCGCGCAGATATCGTTCGCCAAGAATTGCAAGCAATTTCATTTCTATAATCCGCGGGTTTTCCCCCGCTTGAATAAGCAAGACCCCTTCGGTGATTATTTTGCGCTCCAAAAACGCGCTTCCCATATGGTTGTCGGAGTCCGTTAGTGTTTCCAAAATATCCCTTACTGTCGCGGGTTTTGTGCCGTCAACAATAAGCATAATCGCAAACGAAAGAAAATCATTGCCATGCGCTTGCGCAAACTTTTCCAAAAACAATACGCCGCTTCGCCGCGCTGTTTCCGCCGCTTTCAAAATCGTATCAATAACGGGCAAACAGGCGTCTTTTTCCCCGCTGTGAAATACATTCGGCATAGGCTCCCCCTTTATAAAGATAAGTTCTCGGGGGTTTCACCCCCGAACCCCCACAAGGGATTTCATCCCTTGACCCTATCTTTGAAAACCGCGTACGCGGTTTTCAGGTTAAAGTTTTTTGTCGAACTTTTTTTCAAAAAAGTTCGCAGGGGTTCGGGGACGGAGTCCCCGAGGTTTTCTAATTCAATATCATTGTTCCAATTCCTTGGTCGGATAATAATTCGACCAGCAAGGAGTGGGGAATGCGTCCGTCCAAAATGTGGGCGCGGGGTACGCCGCGCCGAACTGCCTCTACACAGCAATCGACTTTTGGAATCATACCGCCGGAGATTACGCCCTCTTTTACAAGTTGCGGTACTTCGGATAGGGAGAGGGTTGTGATTAGTGTGTTTTCATATGAAGTGTCGCGCAGAATGCCGCGCACGTCTGTGAGGAGGATTAGTTTTTCCGCACCCACTGCCGCCGCAACTGCCGCCGCCGCGCTGTCCGCATTGATATTGTACACTTCGCCCGCTTCTTCGCCGCAGGCAATTGACGAAATAACAGGGGTGTATCCGCCGCTTAACGCCAGGTTAATCGGCTCGGGGTCTACGCCCGAGATATCGCCGACAAGACCAAGGTCATCATCGCCCGTACTCGTTTCCGTATCGGAAACCTCATCCGGCTTCGAGAGAATGTGTTGATTTGAATATGTGTCTGCGGAATTGGCTGCGCGCCCCGCGCGCTTTTTTGCGGTGAGCATTCGCCCGTCCATGCCTGACAGGCTTAGTGCTTTGCCGCCAAGTTCGCCAAGAAGTTGCGCCATCTGCTTTCCTACCCGACCCGCAAGAACCATTTGCACAACGTCCATTGTTTCGTTATCCGTGTAGCGAAGACCGTTCACAAAACGCGGCTTCTTTCCCATTTTTGCAAGCATTTCGTTGATTTCGGGCCCGCCGCCGTGAACCACCACAACGCGGATTCCGACAAGCGACAGCAAAACAATATCGCCCATCACCTGCCGACACAGGCTGGGTGACTGCATTGCCGCCCCGCCGTATTTTATTACAATCGTTTTCCCGTGATAACGCTGAATGTACGGCAACGCTTCGGAAATTACCACCGCTTGCTCCAGTTTTGATAGTGAATCTTTCATGGGCATTTGTGTTCAACCTCTCGTTATTTTGGTTTCGTGATTTTCTTGAAATTCCAACGTTTGATTGTAAATACTTTCGGCTGTTTGCTTGTCAACTTCCACATAGTCACCGCCCGGATAATTTGTGTCGAAGTAGTAGTTTGTTAGTTCGCCGAACAAAATAGTTTCGTCCTTTGAGAATTTAATCCCTGCCAACACTTCGCAACGTGCCGCAAGTTTTGTTATCCTGTGCGTGTGCAATAAAAATTGGTCTGAATCGCTTGAACCCGCTGTATGAATTTTCTCCTTGAAAAGCTTTTCAACATATTGCTGGCAGAATCTAACGGCATTGTTATACACACCTGCGTCCAGCATAATCTTTGCACTGTGCAAATCCCGAAGGGCTATATCAAGATATGTTTTCATAAATAACAACGCCCTCCCTTTTTATGCTGTAGCCCACGTCCAGCCTGTTTGTTGTTTCCAGTGCGCCTTTTCGCAAACAAACTATCCGAACATCTACATCGTTGTACAAATCCTGCGGAACATTCGACAGTATGCTTAACCGTTCCTTCATATCAAGTTGCCGCGAACTTACCAGCGCGATATCAACATCGCTTGTTAAATTTGCCGCACCACGCGCTTCACTGCCGAACAAAATTATAGACTCCACAAAATCCGAATGCGTTGTTTCCGAAATTTTTTCCAGTAGCATCTTGGTTTTTTCCCTAAGTTTTAGTTGCCGCCAGTCTTTTGTGGTCATAATTTCGCACCTCACCTACATCCGCAAGACGGCATCCATAGCCAGCTTTAGCACAAGTTTTCGTATATCGGTTCGGTTTTTCCAGTCCCTGCCGTCCCATTTATCGCCGCCCAAGCTGTCCCCCGCATATAAAATTTGCCCAAACTCCACGTTGTTGTACTTCGCCGCCGCAATAAACGCACTTGCTTCCATTTCCACAGTTACACAACCTTCTTGCTTGCGCCGTTTTATTTTTGCGGGTGTTTCTCGGTAGAATGCATCGGTTGTCCATGTCTTGCCCTTGATGTACGGCACATTTTGCTCCGTTAAAACCGTTTCAATTAGCTGTGTGACACGTTCGCAAGCGGCAATTTCTCTGGACGGCGGCGCGTAGTGATATGACGTTCCTTCGTCCCTAACCGCCGAAGTGGGAATTATCAAATGCCCCACGGCGATATCGTTATCCAAAACCCCGCACCCGCCGCAAGCTATAAACTTTTTGCAACCGTATGCGGTAAGCTCCTCTATGTGTGCGGCAGCCATCGGCGCACCAACAATTGCCCGTATAAGTGCGACTTTCTCACCATGATAATCCACCTCGTACACAGGAAGACTCAAACCCTCCATTGTTATATGTGTCACAATTCTGTGAGGATAATCCGAAATTACTTGCTCTATCGCGTCCAAAAAGAAACACATCACCGCCCGCTCGGATATATCAATGGGCGCAATAACCACTTCAGGTCTTATAAATGCGTTTCTGTCAGAGTCAAATTCCAAAATCGGAAACTCGTTTTGCAAAAGTGAATTTTCCATTTTATCCCGCCCCCTCTACGTGCGGTAATCCCCGTTAATGCGTACATAGTCATAGGTTAAATCGCAACCGTAGGCCTCGGCGTTGTGGTTGCCATCGGAAAGATTTACCTCAATGGTAATTTCTTTTTCGCTTAGAACATTTTTCGCAATTTCTTCGTCGAAAGCAAGCCCCGTGCTTTGTTTGCACACGGGAATTTCGCCCACAAGTGACGAGAAACTGATATCTACGCGGGAGGGGTCGAAGGTTGCGCCGCCGTAACCAAGTGCGCACAAAACGCGCCCCCAGTTAGCGTCCGCGCCGAACATTGCAGACTTCACCAAGGATGAACGGATTACAGATTTTGAAAGCCGTGCCGCGTCCTCCGTGCTTGCCGCGCCGCTTACGCGGCAAATAAGCAACTTTGTCGCGCCCTCGCCGTCGCGGGCAATGTCTTTTGCCAATTTTAGATTAATCTCGTTAAGGGCGGCGAGGAACTTTTTGTAATCCTCGTTTTCGGTTTCGATTTGAGAATTTCCCGCCGTGCCGCTTGCCAAAATCGCGCACATATCATTGGTGGAAGTGTCGCCGTCCACACTCACTTGGTTGTACGAAATCGCCGCAGAATCCTTTAACGCCTTCTGCAACATCTCGGGCGAAATGGCGCAGTCTGTTGCCAAAAACGATAACATGGTTGCCATGTTCGGGTGAATCATCCCCGAACCCTTCGCAATGCCGCCGATGGTAACGGTTTTTCCGTCCAGTTCAAACTTTGCCGCCCAGCTTTTCTGAAATGTATCCGTTGTCATAATCGCTTCCGCCGCAGGATTATTGTCCCGCGAAAGCGATTTCACAAGCTGCGGCACGCCCGAAACAATCGCGTCGATAGGCAATTGCACTCCAATCACGCCCGTGGAATTTACAATAATATCCGTTGCTTCAATGCCAAGTTCTTTCGCCGCGGCATCCACCATTTCTTTCGCCGCTTCAATTCCGCCGGGCGCGCACGCATTCGCATTTCCCGAATTGGCAAGAATCGCCCGCGCTTGCCCGTTCTTCAAATGCTCCATCGTAAGCACAAGCGGCGCACTTTTTACCTTATTGGTAGTATACACCGCCGCCGCAGAACACATTTTATCTGCAACAATCAGTGCCAAGTCCTTTTTCCCCTTGTTCTTCCGAATACCACAATGCACCCCCGATACCCGAAAGCCCGGCACAGCCGTAATTCCGCCGCACGAAAGCCCCTGCCACATTTCAATATTTTCCATTTTTTTCACTCTTTCTTTTTTGGCGATAAGACCTCGGGGGTTCCACCCCCGAACCCCCGCAAGGGACGTTGTCCCTTGACCCTAAAATTTGCACACAAATCAGCTTTGTCATCGCCAAATTTAAAGTTTTTTTGGAGAGGGGGTTTGGGGGAGAACCTTTTTGTTCACAAAAAGGTT
>WQSG01000043.1 GCA_009788055.1 Defluviitaleaceae bacterium
GCCGCAAACGCAATCGGCGTTATCCACAAGGTTGGCTGTCACTCACTGCGCAAAACTTTCGGCTATCATTCTTGGACAAGCGGAATTTCGCCCGTTGTCATTATGGAAATTTACAACCATAATTCATACGCCGTCACAAAGCGTTACCTCGGCGTGTCCCAAGACGACAAAAACGCTGTCTACGAAAAACTGGACTTCTAAAAATTTCTAAGAAAAATTCCAAACCAATTGTAACATCCCAATTCATCATGTCAACAAATTTTTCCAAAGAAAAAAGCCGGACACAAAGCCCGACTTTTTCTGTGTGATTGAAATTTTTACTTCATTCCACCGTGTACAGGTGTGCCGCTTAAAGAATTTTTAACGGATGTCATATCTTGCGGGGAAGCGTTTGGCGATGTGGCGTAGTAGCCTTTTTGCTCTGCAATTTTGTAGAGGTCGTATTGGAATTTTTCGTCGCCGTCGCGCATTTGTTGAAATGTTTGGCGAAGGTTTGGGTTTGCGGTTTCGCTTATGAATGTTGCGTAACCTGCAAGGCTACCTTTTACGCCGCCAAGAACGTCAAGTACAATGTCTTTTTCCTGCATTTTAAATCGCTCCTTATTGCGAAAGTTTTTTTACAGCATTTGTAAAAGATTTTGCGCCGCTTGTTTTGCTTGCGTGGACGCAGTGGAGAACATTTGTCTGATTTGCGGGTCTTGCACTTGGCTTGCATACGTGTGCAGTTTGCTCGCGCTCATATTGTGCGCGGATACAACCTCGCGAATCCAGTTTAATTCTGACTGTTTTAATGTTTGCATTGAGATTCTCCTTCCTGTAAATTTCAAATCTTCCTTATTATTGCAAACATGATTAAGTTTTATTCATGCGATTTTAAAAATGAAGTATCGCGATTGTGACATCACACAAAGAACTACCCCTTTTACTCCCCCTCCCTTTGTTCAAATAGTACGATAAAAAAACAGATTTTGTATAAAACCGTTGACATTTTTGTAGGATGGCACTATACTTGCTATGTTATTTGTGCGTAATTTTAATGAACCGGGGGGTATCTTAAAGATGAATTTGCCGGCGAAAATGAAAAGGCTTGTTGCTTCGGTACTTGTTTTTATTATGGTGTGTGGTATTTTTGTTCCTGTTACCGCGCTTGCGGACGAGGATGAAAACCTCACACAGTTTGAAATATATCAGGAAATGCTTACCACGTTTGCGGGTACGCGCTTCCATTTTTCGGATTATTTGCGTAAACACGCAGGTGCCGCCCGTCCCTCTCCGGATACCGACATTATAATAGAAGCTTCGGATTACATAATTGCCGAAGGTATGCAGGTGAGGTACTACACAAATTTTGACGGCGTTGACGGCATTGCTGTTTGGACAGACGAGCAAGGTCTTATTGAATGGGAATTTATCGCGCCTGCGGCAGGGCTTTATAATATTTCTGTTAAGTATTTCACCGCGCCGGGTCGCAACTCGGATATCCAGCGTGCGATTTTCATAAACGGCGAACAGCCTTTCTTTGAAGCTACTCCCGTGGAACTTCGCCGCATTTGGGTGAACCGCGAAACGTGGTGCAGAGTATCGGAAGAGTACCGCGTTATAATGCAAGACGGTCAAGGCAACGATATGCGCCCCACGCAAGTGGAAAAGCATATGTGGACGGAATCCACCCTTCGCGATTCCATGGGTACTTACAACGAATATCTTTCCTTCTATTTTAATGAAGGGCGAAATACAATCGGTTTTGTTTCACTGCGCGAGCCTATGAAAATACGGCAACTGCGTGTTCACCAAGCCCTCGTGGTTCTTCCCTATGCGGAAGTTGCCGCGCAGAGGGCTAATTTGGCGCGTCCAAGTGTTTCGCAAGTGGGCGTAATCCGCGTAGAGGGCGAAGACGCTGTTCGTAAATCTTCACCCATGCTTGCTCCCGGCGCAGACACAGGCGGCCCGGGCGTTTACCCGTACAGCGCAAGGTATATCCGAATCAACCATATAGGCGGCGGCTCTTGGAATGTTCCCGGTGCTTGGATAGAGTGGGAAATCGAAGTTCCGCAAGCAGGGCTATATAATATAGGTATGAACGCACGCCAAAATTTCCATCGCGGCGCAAATTCTTACCGCAGACTCACCGTAAACGGCGAAGTTCCTTTCGAGGAAATGGAGCAAGTTGCGTTCCCGTTCCAAAACGGCTGGCGCGTTCGCGTGTTGGGTGATGATAATCCGTATTTGTTCTGGCTTGAAGAAGGCGTAAACACAATAAGAATGGAGACCGTTCTTGGTGAGTACGCGCCGTTTATGCGCGAAATTCAAGAAAGCGTCTTAAATTTGAATCAGCTTTACCGCGACATAGTTATGCTTACGGGGCTTACCCCCGACCCTTGGCGTGACTACAATATTGACGACAGGCTTCCGCATCTTCGCGGCGCGCTTATGTACGAACGTGCCAGACTCGACAGGGTTCACGCGGGGCTTTTGGGTATGGCAGTAGGGCGCGGCGACCGTGATGCTATGATTCTTTCCGTATCCAGAATTTTAACACGTATGTATGGCGACATTGAAGCAATCCCGCAACGTATAGGCGATTTTCGCATAAACATTGGCTCGCTTGGTACGTGGATTATGATGGTTCGCCACCAGTCACTTGCAATAGATGCAATTTATGTTTTGCCGCATGACGCGCCAACCCCTGAAAACGGGCGCAGTTGGTGGCGGCAAATTTGGCACGAAATTGTTACGCTTGTGTTGTCATTCTTCATAGACTTTAACAACATGGGTATGCCCGACTATGACGGCGTGGTTCGTGAAATTGAAGTGTGGATTGGCACGGGGCGCGACCAAGCAAACGTAATAATGTCTTTGATAGACGAAACATTTACGCGGGAAACGGGCATTGGTGTGTCGCTTATGCTGGTAGACCCCAACACCCTCTTGCCCGCAACGGTTGCGCGGCAAGGCCCTGACGTTATGCTTTCCATTTGGAATACCATTCCAATGGACTATGGCTTGCGCGGTGCGGTTGCCGATATTTCGGGTATGCCGGGCTTTGCGGAAGTGCGCGAGCGTTTCCACCCCGCTGCAATGGAAGCATACGAATTTGAGGGGCGCGTGTTTGCCCTGCCGGAAACAATGCAATTCCCGATGTTGTTTTACCGCAAAGATATTTTATATGAAATCGGGCTTGAACCCCCCGATACTTGGGACGACGTAAGTGCCGCAATAGCGCACCTCGGGCAGTTCCATATGGAATTTGCAATGCCTGTTGCGTTGCCTTCGGGCGGTGCTGTTCCCGTGGATATCACCGATATTCAGTTTATGATGTTCCTGTACCAAAACGGCGGAAATCTTTACAACGAAGACAGCACGGCATCTGCGCTGGATTCACCAATCTCGCTTAACGCTTTCCGCGATTTTACACGGTTCTATACAGACTATAATCTCCGTGTTGAATTGGACTTTATAAACCATTTCCGCATGGGCGATATGCCGCTGGGCGTTGTGGATTATGTGACATACAATGTGTTGCAGGTTTTCGCGCCGGAAATTAACGGGCTGTGGGGCTTCCGTCCCGTACCCGGTACGGTTCAGCCTGATGGCAGCATAAGCCGCGCCGTACCCGCACAAGGGCTTGGCGTTATGATGATGGAAAGTGCGGCAGACAGAGGCGCGTCTTGGGAATTTATGAAGTGGTGGACATCTGCGGATACACAAACAATGTTTGGGCAACGCATGGAATCACTGATGGGTTCTGCGGCACGTCACCCAACCGCAAATGTTGAAGCGTTCGGGCGTATGCCTTGGCCTGTTGCGGACTACCAGAGTATTGCCGCGCAAATGCAGTATGCGAGGGGCATTCCGCAAATTCCCGGTGCGTACTTTACACCGCGCCAAATCCGTAACGCATTCTTCTCCGTAACCGAACTTGGCAATATCGGCCCGCGTGAAGCTTTGACAGACTTCACCCGTTTCATAAACGACGAAATACGCGCAAAACGTCGCGAGTTTGGTCTTGATTCTTACTAAGCTCCAAGGTCTTAAAAAGGGAGGTTTTAGCGTTGGACTTTAAAGACACAAAATGGATGATGATTAAAAAAAGCCGTCAAAGTTATATGCTTATGCTACCGTATTATATTTTGTTCTTCACGTTCACAATTTTGCCCGTTCTCACGGCTATTGTGTTCAGTTTTACAAACTTTAATATGTTGCAAGCACCGTCTTTTGTGGGCTGGACTAACTACACGCGTCTGTTTTTGGAAAACGAGATTTTCGTAATTGCGTTGCAGAACACGCTCATCTTTGCGGTGGTAACGGGTCCGCTAAGTTTCTTCCTTTGTTTCGTTTTTGCATGGATAATTAATGATATGCCGCCCAAAATTCGTGCGTTTATGACTTTGGTTTTCTACGCGCCGTCAATTTCGGGTAACGTGTTTTTCATGTGGCAGGTATTCTTCAGCGGTGACCGTATGGGTCACGTAAACGGTTTTCTTATAAATTTGGGGCTCATAGACAGCCCGATTAACTTCTTCCGTGATGCCCGCTTCATCATGCCGATTTTGATTATTGTGCAACTTTGGATGTCGCTTGGTGTTGGTTTCCTCGCGTTTATCGCAGGTTTGCAAACGGTTGATAAAGCGTTGTTTGAAGCAGGTGCGGTGGACGGGATTCGTAATCGCTGGCAAGAGCTGTGGTTTATCACGCTCCCCAGTATGAAACCGCAACTTCTTTTTGCGGCTGTTATGCAGATTACAACATCCTTTGCTATCGCAGATATTGTTACAATTTTGGCGGGGCTTCCCACCGTAAACTACGCCGGTGACACGATAGTTACTCACCTTCAGGATATCGGCTGGATTCGCTTTGAAATGGGATATGCGTCCGCAGTTGCAACCATCTTGTTCCTCTTGATGGTTGGTACAAACAAGGGCGTGCAACGCATATTAAGGAAGGTGGGAACGTAATGGCGGCAATAACAACAGGGCGGCGCGCGGCGCATCAGCCCGTTAAAAAGAAAGAGCCTAAACTTGCGAAGCGCACAAAACGGTTAAGCCGTTCCACAAGCGGAACTGTTGCGCTGTTTGCTTTCCTTTTTGTCTTTGGTATATTCACCAGCTTGCCGATTATTCTTACGGTAAACAGGGCGTTCATGCCCCTTGACGAATTGTTTTTGTTCCCTCCGCGCTTTTTTGTGCGAAACCCAACCACTTCAAATTTTTCAGACCTCTTCATTATAATGCAGGAAAGCTGGGTTCCGTTTTCAAGATACTTCCTCAACTCCATAATCATAACGGGATTTGGCACATTGGGTCACTTGATTTTTGCTTCAATGGCGGCATACCCGCTTGCAAAAAATACCTTCCCGTTTAAAGATGCACTGTTTGCGATAGTTGTTCTCGCGCTTATGTTCTCGCCTGTGGTTACGGGAATTCCTAACTTCCTTATAATCTCTGCGCTGGGAATTAACAACACATACCTTGCGGTAATTTTGCCCGCGTTTGCGGCTCCGATTGGTATGTATCTTATGAAGCAGTTTATGGAGCAAATTCCGGATTCCCTTATTGAATCTGCACGGCTGGACGGCGGAAGCGAGTTCTTTATATGGCGCAAAATTGTTATGCCGAATGTAAAGCCCGCTTGGCTTACGCTTATCATTTTGCAATTTCAAGCACTTTGGGCAACAACAGGCGGTGTTTTCCTCCGCAGTGAAGAATTGAAACCGCTTTCGTTTGCAATGAACCAAGTCGCGCTGGGCGGCGTGGCTCGTGCCGGTGCTAATGCTGCTGTTATATTTATCATGATGGCAGTGCCGGTAACTTTCTTCGTATTTTCTCAAAGCAGAATTATTGAAACAATGGCAACTTCAGGTATGAAGGACTAAAAAAGGGGGTTGCATTTATGATGAGATTAAAAAGAATAATCGCGCTTGTTTTGGCTGTTTCGCTTGTTGCGGCGCACCCGCTTGCAATTTTGGCATCCACGCCATTCCAAGGGTACACGTACAATTTCTGGGGGACGCTTGTTCCTTCGCCTGCGGCATACGCGCCCATTCGTTCGTTTGGGCTTATGGATATCCGTTGCGGCGAAAATTGCGGCTTGCACACAGCGCGGGAATGCACTCTGGATTCGCATATAGACTTGGGCGATATGCGCGACCCTACGGAAATCCACGTAGACCCGCTAAATAATATCTATATCGTTGACGCAGGCAATAACCGCATTATTGTTTTTGATGTTTATTTGAATTTGAACCGAGTAATCGACGGCTTTTATCGTGACGGCGAAAGGGATACGTTCCGCCGTCCTCATGGGGTTTTTGTAACCGATGATATGCAAATTTTCATTGCGGACAATCAAAACCACCGTGTTGTGGTAATAGACGAAGAAGGGCAATTTATACGCGAAATTACCGCCCCTGCAATTGACGGGTTTGACGGCGATTTTGAATTTTTGCCGCAACACGTTCTTGTAGACCGAGGCGGACGCACATTTGTAATAGCGCAGCGTGTGTTTGAGGGAATCATGTCCTTTAATGCGGCGGGCGAATTTCTGGGGTATTTCGGTACAATTAGTGTAAGCGCGAATCCGCTGGATATATTTTGGCGTTTTGTCATGACAGATGAGCAAATTCGTGCGCAAAACCGTATCATTCCGCGTGAATACCAAAGTATGTCTATGGATCAATACGGTTTCGTTTTCACAACGCACGTAGAAAACTGGCATCTGAATAATCAAGTAATGCGCCTTAACCCACGCGGCGAGGATGTTCTTGTTAATTTCAACGAAAACATAATAATCAACGGTGACCAAGGCTGGCGCGACTCCGGGCCGCTTTCAGGGCCGTCTGTTTTGATTGATATTGTTGCGCGTTCGCACGGCAAATATTCCGCGCTGTGCATGGTGCGCGGCAGAATTTATACTTACGATTCCGAAGGCAGTTTACTGTATGTTTTCTCCGGAACAGGAAGCTTGCAGGGTATGACACGCAGGCCGATTTCCATTGAAACTTTAGGCGAAGATATTTTAATTTTGGATGCGCAAGGGCGCGGAAGAATTATTCATTTTTCGCCGACGGAATATGGGCGGCTTATTAACACTGCAATCGCGTTGCGCTATGACGGATACGAGCGTTATTCCGTAGACTACTGGCGCAAAGTTGTTGAACTTGATGAAAACTTTGCACTTGCATGGTCGGGAATAGGGCGTTCGTATTTGGCGCAGGGTTACAATGCCCGTGCCATGTACTACTTGGAACGCGGCATGGATGTTAGGTATTTCTCCATAGCATTCAGACGCAACAGGCTTGACGTTATGCAGGAGACTCTTCCGAATATGATGACGGGCGGCTTGGTTCTTGTCGCGGTTTGGGCAGGTGTTAGTATCTTCCGCAAGATTAAAGGGAAGGGGACAACGGAATAATGCTGAAAAGAATTTTTAAATTTTACGCGTTGCCTATGTATATCATGGTAAAGCCTTTTGATGGCTTCTACGCTATGAAATATCAACATGAGGGTACGCTTAAACTGGCATTTTTAAATTTCATAGTTGTGTTGTTTTCCTATGCAATAAACAACCAGTACGCTTCGCTTGTGGTAAACCCGCAGAACCCGCTGGAACTTAACAGTCTTTTGCACTGGGTTATGCTGATTGGTGCGCTGATTCTTTTTTGCGTAAGCAACTGGTCGGTTACTTCGCTTACGAACGGTGAGGGCAAGCTGAAAGACATTTTTATGATGGTTTGCTACGCAATGACTCCGCTTGTTTTAACCATAGTGCCGGCTACTATTTTAAGCCGTTTCCTTTCGGCGGAAGAAGCAGGATTTTACTATATGCTGATGTCCATTGGCGTGATGTATTTCGTTTTTTTGGTATTCGCGGGGCTTATTGTTGTGCATAACTACACTGTCGCCAAGGCGGTTTTGACGGTTGTGCTAACATTCATTGCCCTGTTAATCATAGTTTTCCTTTTAACTTTGTTGCTTACACTGTGGCAACAACTTTGGGTTTTTGCCTACAGTATCTATACAGAATTAATGTTCCGATAATAATCTCGCGGGAGGTTTCTTATGAAAATTTCGGCACAAGCCAAACGCGCATGGCGCAACAGAATCCTTTTTGTTGCAATTGTCGCACTGGGAGTAGTGGCTTATATCATCTACATCAACAGCTTTACAATTTATGACTTCAGCCACTTGACGGCAGATGCCGTGCAAGATTTTGGTGAGTCTTTGGATTTTCAGCCGATAGGCGGTGTCGCGCCTGTTGTGACCGGCATGGTTCGTGCCGCGCAAACGGATTACCTCGCGCTGTACATTAACGAGAACAATTCCCAAATTGCGGTAGTGGATTTGCGCTATGGGCATAATCACATATGGTATTCAAGCCCCCCGGGCGCAATGCAGGACATGAGAGCAAACCCGTTTGAGCGCGGAACAATGCGTTCGCATATCGGTTTCCGCTTTTTTACGGAAGCGCGGCTTAGGCAGTTCCGCTGGCTTTATCCCGATTCAAAATATGAAAACCAGTTTGAAATTCATTCAATCCCGAACGGCGTTCGTGTAAACTACATCATCGGCGATATGGATTTGGGTATCTTTAGACTACCGTTTTTTATTGAAACCGAGTATTTTAACACACGCGTTATGGGTCAAATTACCGACATGATGGATATTATCAAGATGCAAAATTTCTGGCGCGTTTCGGAAGATAAGCCCGGTTTTATGCAGCTTGCAGCAGGTATTATTGGCGTAAGAATCCCTACCGATAATATGCTCGCACTCTTTGACAGTATTGGCTGGACGTGGGATGAAACGGTGGCGCAAAATGAACTTTCCGGTGCGGAAGTTGAAGCCACCATGGACTATTTTAGAATGACGCTTGAATTTATCCTTGATGATGATAGGTTAATTGTAAATATGCCGCTTTCGGAATTCACAACGGATTCCCCCGTTATGCCGTTTAATTTGGACTTTATGAAGTTTTTTGGTGCGGCAGGCTTAGACCAAGACGGCTTTATGCTTGTGCCAAGCGGCGCGGGCGGCGTTATCCGTTTCAACAACGGAAAAGAGCGCGAAGAACCGTTTATGAGCGCGGTGTACGGAATGGACTCGCTTACGAACATAATCCGTCCGCAGGTGACGCAGCCTGTGCGTTTGCCTGTGTTTGGCATACAAAATGAAACAAAGGGCGCGGCATTTTTGGCGCAGGTTTACAGAGGTTCCGGACTTGCTACGGTAAATGCGGACGTTGCAGGGCGCACAAACAGTTATAATCATGCGTGGTTCAGTTTTACATTGCGAGCAAGCGAAGCTTTGTCAATGCCGGGTGGTATGGGCGGCGGCGCGGATATGATGGTTGTTCAAGATGAAATTTTCCAAGGTGATATCACAGTTATTTATCACTTCCTTTCAAGTGCAGATACATCCAATCCGCCGGGCGTTGGCGAAATGGCAGAAGTATACAGAAATTTCCTTGTGGAAAACGATATCCTAACGCCGCTTGACGGGCCGGGCGACCGCACTTTTTACATGGATATAATCGGTGCGATTGATATTCAGCGGCACTTTATGGGAACGCCGTTTATCACAACGGAAGTTATGACAACACTTGCGGACGCGGAGCGTTTTGTGGAGATGCTAAACGAAGGTGCAAGCATAAATGCCGTGCCTGTGCAAATGCAGCTTCACGGCTGGTTTAACCGTGGAATTAATCATGACGTTGCTAAAAATGTAAGGCGTATAAACGCGGTGGGTTCAAGGCAGGAAATGCTGGACTTGAACGCGTTGCTTCAACGAAGTGGGGGCAACTTGAACCCTGCGGTAAATTTCCAATTTACAAATTATTATTCGCGCAGGTTTAACAGGAATTTTGAATCTGCGAAGGATTTGGCGGGATACATCGGGTTTATGTCGCGGTATACAATGCGCGATTCGCTTACGGTACGTTTCTCCCCACACGCAAATGACTGGTACCTGCTTGTTCACCCCGGCGCGTTGCCGTTCCACATTGAGAGATTTATCCCCGCGTTTGCGGACAGAACCGCAATGGACGGCTTGGCTCTTACGGATTTGGGCGATATTTTGACGGAAAGCCTTTTCCGCCGCGACGCTGTTGACAGGGAGTCGGCACGGCTTATCATTCATGAACAAATGGGACTCTTATATAATGAACTTGACAACTTGGTTGTTTTCGGCGGAAACGATTACTCTTTTGAATTTGCGTCTCACTTGGTTGACGTGCCTACGCAGGCAGATTTGCAATATATAATTGATTACGAAGTACCGTTTTTCCCGATGGTTGTGCATGGGTTTATTGAGTTTGCAGGTCGCCCCTCGAATATGCGCGAAGACTATAGCCCGATAAACGTGTTGCTTAATTCCATGGCAACAGGGGCATCGCCGCGCTACACGCTGACGGCAGTGCCAACGCGCAACGCGCAATTTTCCCCGCACGAGCGTTTTTATTCCACGCACTATGTCAACTGGATTGAAGCCGCGATTCAGCATTACAATATTTTTAACGAGGTTTTCGCGCCATTGCGCGGAGAGACAATTTCGGACTTTGAAGTGCTTGCGGGCGGATACCTGTATGTGGGTGGCAGACAAGTAACCGTAACGGAATTTTCCAACGGAACAAGAATTTATGTAAACAATACAACGCGTGATTTTGATGCCGGCGGAGTGACAATACCTGCCGAGTGGTTTGTGGTACGCTAAGGGAGGGTAAAGTTTATGAAAGCAAAAGCAGGGCGCAAGGGTCTTACGCTTCGCAATCGCGAACTGGTTTGGGGTTTGATTTTCATATCCCCTTGGCTGATTGGGGTTATATTTTTCTTCTTGTTTAACTTGATTCAGTCTGTGGTTTTCAGCTTCAATAATTTGATTATCGACCAAGTACATGGCGGGTTTGACCTTCACTGGGTTGGACTGCGGCATTACCATGATATCTTTTTCATTGACGGAAACTTTGTGCGCGAGCTTTTTGAATCCGTTGGTTTTATGCTTCTGAATGTGCCGCTTATCATTTTCTTCAGCTTGTTTATGGCTATTTTGCTTAACCGTGCTTTTATGGGGCGCGGGTTGGTTAGAGCAATTTTCTTTCTGCCTGTTATTATGGCGACTTCGGCTATTGAGGGCAGTTTGGAACTGATTATGGGTATCGTGATGGGCGGCGTAAGTTCTGTTCCTGATGATGTTATGCGGGCGCAACAAGGCTTTGATGCGCAGTCTATCGCAATGATGCTTAGCCAGTTTGGGATTCCCATGCAGGTAGTGGAATATATAATTGAAGCAATCGCAATGTTGCATAGTGTAATACGTGCGGGCGGTGTGCAAATTCTAATCTTCCTTGCGGCTTTGCAGGCTATTCCGCCTTCCATGTACGAAGTTGCGCAAATTGAAGGCGCGACAGGTTATGAAGCTTTCTGGAAAATTACTATCCCCATGGTTAGCCCGTTGATTCTCACAAACGTAATTTACACCATTGTTGACACGTTCGTACAAAGTGATGTTGTTGCAACCGCACGGGCTACGGCATTCCAAAACGTTTATGTTTTGGAGGGCGTTCGCGGGTTTGACTTTGGGCGCGGTTCTGCAATGGCTGTGGTGAGTTCGTTGCTTGCTTGCCTTGTGCTTATGGTTGTTGGCTGGGCTATTTCAAAGTATGTTTTCTACTACAATTAACGGAGGACGGGAAAATGGAAAATGTGAATCGTCGCAAGTATGGATTTTCTGATATCATCCGCGACCCTAGGGGTTGGCGAGAGTCTCCGTCTTTTGACAGTACCATGCACAAATGGACAGGAAAAATACGTGACTTTATAGTAGGCGTGTGTATTGCGATTATCGTAATCGGTGTGTGTTACGTTATCTTGGGTCCGATTTTCGGAATTGTCTCGCGGGCTATCATGACGCGTGAAGACGTTATTAACCCGCTGATTTTCCTTATTCCGCAGAATTTTACCACCGCCAGTTTGAACTATGCAATTACGCACATGAATTATTTTGGAGTGTTTAGAGATATTTTCGTGGGGCTTTTTTCGGCAGATGGAACATTTAGTTTTGACTATGTGCTGGCTCTTCGTGAGTTTTCTAACTGGGGCGCGTTGTTTGGGACGCTTATCTTTGCTGGGTTCTTCTCGCTGTTGCACGTTATGGTTTGCTCCATGATTGGTTACGGTTTTGCGCGTTTCAAATACCCCGGTGTAAACGCACTTTTCGCGCTGGTTATTATCACGATTGTTGTTCCTGTTCACAGTTACATGGTTCCGATGTTCATTAACTTTAGATTTTTCTTTGGTACTGACATAAATTTAATTAATTCGTGGTGGGCTTTGGGGCTTCTTACCGCAACGGGCGTTGGGCTTCGCAGTGGGTTGTATATTTACATTTTCCGTCAATTTTTCCGCGGGCTTCCCAAGGAAATTGAAGAGGCCGCGTTTATTGATGGCGCAGGGCCGTTTTACACCTATATAAAAGTAATGATGCCAAACGCCGTGCCTGCGATTATTACAGTTTTGCTGTTTGCGTTTGTTTGGCACTACAACGATACTTTTTACACTTCGTTGCTTATGCCGCAGGTGAATATGATGTCTACGTATTTGATGGCTCTTGTTGATACGTATGCAACGGCGGAACGCGATTTCAATCCGCTGGGGCAACAGATGGTGCTTTTTGCGGGCGTGTTGCTTGCGATTGCTCCAATTCTTACGCTTTATATGTTCCTGCAACGTTACTTTGTGGAAGGCTTGGAGCGTAGCGGCATTGTAGGATAAAAAATGTCACACAACTGTAATATTTCAACACGCAAGTAGGTAATATTAGTAGCGGCTGCAAAAAAAATAAAATATAGGAGGTAAATTTATGAAAAAATTTACAGCAACGCTTGCCATTTTCATGCTTGCTTTCACGCTTAGTTTTCTTGTAGCGTGTGGCGGAAATGGCGGCGGCGGCAACGAAGTAACACCACCACCAACAGTAGACAATGGCGGTGCGCAAGACCCTGTTGTTACACCACCCGATGGTGACCAACCACCTCAAATAGGTTTGCAAATCGGCGCGGGCGCAGGTGTGCATGAAGTACGCGACTTTGGCGGACGTACATTAACAATCGGTGCATGGTGGGCAGACCCAATCGGCCCTTGGCTTTTCGGTCCCGCACCCACGCCCGATACACTTAACTATTCAATTGTTCGTGCAATGTGGGACAATGCTCGCCGCGTAGAGCAAGAGTTTAACGTAAACTTTGCGCAAGTAACGGTAACACATGAAGAGTTCCTTCCAACGCTTGCATCAAGCGTTCTTGCGGGCGACCCGTTTGCAGACGTTGTTTACCTTGAAGGCTGGATGATGCTTGAAGCAATGGGCAGCATTGTTCAATCCATGAACGTAAATTTACCTGCGTCCGATATGCTTGGCGCACAGCGTTTCTCCGGCCCCACAACGCAGGACGAAATCGGAAACATTTGGGCGGTAAACCCCCACAGTGTTATTGACAACGCATTTGTTCTTGCTGTAAACCTTGACATTATCAATGCGGAAGGCTTGCCCAACCCTGTTGAGTTATATGAAGCAGGGCAATGGACATGGGATGCAATGCTTCAAATTATGCGTGGCGCAACCCGCGACACGGATGGTGACGGCGTTGTTGACCAATTCGGCATTGCAGGTCAACCGGGCGATATCGTTCAGCATTTAATCGGTGCTAACGACGGAATCATGGTTGATGCGTATTTCAACTACGGTTTTACGCACCCCAACACAGTTAGAGCGTTGGAATTTGTTGAACAAATTTTCCAAGAGCAACTGTGGCACTCTGAAGAGGGCGGAGTAATGAACACCGCTAACTGGGATAGAAACTTCTACGCAGGAAACCGTGAAGCTCGTGCCGCGTTGTTCCCGACACGCACATGGGGTATCGACAATGCACCCCCCGCGTTTGAGTTTGCGGTTGTACCGTTCCCCATGGGCCCAGACAACACATCGGGCAACACATGGCTTTACGGAATGCGCCAAGGAATTTCCGTTCCTGTAGGTACGCCGTGGGCTGTTGAAGATATCGTTGTTATTCTTGACGAATTGTTTTCATGGCCGGGCGAACACCCCGAACTTCTTTTTGCGGCAGGTTCAATTGACTGGATGCGTGAGACTTTCCTCACGGAAGACGACGTACAACGTGCCGTTCGCGCAGGTTTAACAGCCGCTTCCGACGTTGGGCGCGATATGCAACCCTACTACTGGATTTTGGGTATGTTTGCATCTGCATTCTTCAACATGGAAATGGACGTAATGCAAGCAATCGAATATTTCCGCGGCCCGCACCAAGAGATGTTGGACAGAAGATTTAGGCCGTAGTCAATAAAAAAAGTTCGCGGGGGTAATGAAGTGAGCGGTTTACCGCGAACGGCACCTCCCCCGCACCCCCGTCCGCCTTTAAAAAGGCGGAACCCAAACTTTAACAAAAAAATCGCCGCGAATTTCGCGGCGATTTTTATATTACGAGTCTGGTTCTCGCTAGTCCATGTTAAAGTTTTTTGTCGAACTTTTTTTCAAAAAAGTTCGCAGGGGTTCGGGGACGGAGTCCCCGAGAACTCGAACCTATCTTTACTCCACGCTACATACTTGATTTTTGCCGTTTGCTTTTGCGTGGTACATGGCTTTGTCTGCGTCGGCAACGAAGTCGGTTAGTTTGTAGTTGCCGTCGCATTCGGGGGTCATGCAGTTTACGCCAATGCTTACGGTAATTTGCTCTGTGGTTTCGTTTTCGAGGACGAGAGGGGTTTGCTCTATTGCAAAGCGGATATCTTCGGCTACTTTGATTGTGCCTGCGAGGTCTGTGTCGGGGAGGATTACGGCAAATTCTTCGCCGCCCCAGCGTGCGGTTTTGTCTGTGGCTCGGGTTATTACGGATTCAATTATGTTTGCGACGCCCTGCAAAACTGTGTCGCCGTGCAGGTGGCCGTGGGTGTCGTTGAATGTTTTGAAATTGTCAACGTCCAATACTATAAACCCGAGAGGGGACTGTTGGCGTTTTGCGCGTTCCCATTCTTGGTTGAGTTGTACGTTGAAAAAGCGGCGGTTTCCTATGCCGGTTAGAAAGTCGGTTACGCTTAGGTTTTTCACTTTGCGCAAAAGGTTTACAATTTTCATTTGGTTTTGCACGCGCATTTTTGCTATGAGCGGAACAAAAGGTTTGTGAATATAGTCCACCGCGCCAAGCGAAAATCCTTGAACCTCACTTTCAGGCGCGGATAGTCCTGTGATAAAAACAATGGGTATGTCTTGGGTTTCGGGGTCTGCCTTTAGGTGTTCGATTACTTCAAAGCCGTTCATTTCGGGCATCATAACGTCCAAAAGGATTAAATCCGGCTGTACGCGTTTTGCCGCGTCAACGCACTTGCGCCCGTCTTTTTCCGCATAAACGGTGTACTCTTGGTTTAATATTTGCGTGAGTGCCACAATATTTAATGCCTCGTCATCTACAATTAGTACGCTGTTTTTTATTGTCTCTTCCATTTTTTTACCCCCTATAAAATTGATTGCAGAACTTCCAGCGAAGTTGCCGCCGCCTCGAAGTCTAAATTTTCAATTTGTTTGCACAAAATTGCGGTTTCGGGAATTTTGCGAAGTTCGTCCAAAAGGCTTAACGAGTCTGTGTTGCCCGTTTCCAGCAATGGCGCAAGCTTTCCCAGCAATTCCACTGCGGCGTCCTTGTCGAAATCCTTGCTTGCAGGCACGAAGGAGGGTAGGGGAATGCTGTCGATAACCCGCGTTAGTTCTGATTTTAGGGTATCCAATTGCTGTGCGGAAGGCATTTCTTTGGCGGCAAGTGTAAGTTCTGTATCGTTTGCGGCTTGCATCAGCGTGTTCTCGTTGATTAGCCCCGCCAGTCCCTTTAGCGTGTGCGCCAACAGGTGCGCGGTTTTGATATCGTCCGCGTCCAATGCTTTGCTTAACGCGTCGAAGGTTTTGCCGTGCTTTTTTGCAAAATCCACGCGCAATTTTTCAAGCAACTCAACACTGTTTTGGAAATTGTTTATGTCTACCTGTGCTGTTGCAGACGCCTTCGCCGCCGCAATAATATCGGGCGGTTGCTTGTCGCGAATGTGCTTCATTAAGATGGTGTTGAGGTGTTTTGTCTGAATTGGTTTTGAAATGAAACCGTCGAAGCCTTCTTTGATAAATTCTTCTGCCTGTCCGATTAGCGCGTTTGCGGTAAGCGCGATAATCGGCTGTGTGTAGCCCATGTCGCGCAGCGTGCGCATGGTTTCGGTGCCGTCGATTTCGGGCATCATTTGGTCCATAAATATGATATCGTACACTTTTCCTTGATGGATTTTTTCTATTGCTTCCCATCCGCTTTCGCAAAGGTCGATTTTTAGCCCGTAGAAGGCAAGCAACCCCCGCGCCACATACAGGTTTGCGTCAATGTCGTCCACGACAAGGACGCTTCCGTAAGGCATTGGCTCGGGCGTAAATTCAAAGCGTTTGGATGCGGAATTTATTTTGAATTGCTGCAATTGAAGCGCGACTTCTTTGCCTAAAATTTCGCTGCCAACCACTTCTTGCGGTATTTCCACAACGATGGTTGTGCCTTTGCCGAATTCGCTTTCCACATTGATTTCGGCGTTCATCATCTGAATCAAATTGTATACAATCGGCATACCAAGCCCTGTGCCGATTATATGGTGGTTACTGCGCTCGTTGTAGCGCGTGTAGTCATTTTTAAAGTCGTCTACTTGTTCGGGCGTCATTCCCGTACCTGTATCGCTTATGGTAAAAATTAACGCAAAATCGCCGTTGTCCCGTGTTTTGCGGCGCAAGTCAAGTTCGACACTGCCGTGTTCGGTGTACTTGAAAGCGTTGGACAGCAAGTTTGACATGATTTGTTTGATGCGCAACACATCGCCCATAAGAGCCGCGGGCAAGGTTTCATCAACGTTCATGTGGAAATTTATGTCTTTTGTACCCAAGTACGGCAGGTGCAAATGAACCACGTCGTTAATCATGCTGGTGGTATCGTATTTTTCGGGCAGTAATGTCATTTTGCCCGCTTCAATTTTTGAAAGGTCGAGAATGTCATTCACAAGCCCAAGAAGCGAAACAGACGAATTGTGTATTTTCGCAAACGCTTCCTCTATGATGGGCGGCAAGTCTGATTTTTGCAGTTGAATTTCCGAAATGCCCATTACCGCAGAGATAGGCGTGCGGATTTCGTGGCTCATTCTGGCTAAAAATCTGCTTTTGGCTTTGTTACTTTCTTCCGCAACTTCGGCAAGCATTGCCTGTTTTTGCGCAACTTCCAGTTTCTCGGCTTGCAGGTTTCGGTTAAACACGTTTGTGAACATCAAACCCGCCGAGGCAAACATATCCATTTCGTCTTTTGTGTACGTGCGTTCGTATTGGCAATCGTCAACGCTGAAAAAGCCGATGAAATCTTGATTTATGAACAGCGGCAAACAAACGATGGATACCATTTCGTAATGGCCTAAAAACCCTGCTTCAAACTCCGACAATTGAGATATGGGGCCGTTTATGCAACCACCGCTCATAAACATTTCGTGCCAGCCCGGCACATGGCTGTACGGGACACTTAAACCGTTGGGTACCATCCGTTTTTCTTTGCCTATATCGCTTAGCCATTCGTACCGCATTACAAAATGCAACTCGCCGTTTACTTCCTCGTTGCGCCAAATTTGAACCCTGTCCAAATCCAAACAACGCCCTACAATTTCCATGCCCTTCATTAGTGCAGTCATGGTATCCTCTTGTTTGGCGGTAAGCAAAATTTCAGACGCTTCGTTTATTGTGTGAAGCAACTTTTCGCGGTGTCTAATCGTTTCCTGCGCTTCGTTTATTTTCTTTTCGTGAAGCTTTACCTCAAGTTTCCGTTCCCGTGCCATCGCGGCTTTTACTTGGGTTAAATCCACGGTGTAGGCGATAAGCATAGTCTCGCCGTTGCGCACAAAACGAACCAGCGTAACCTCTGTGGGTACGGGTTTGCCGTCCAAAGTGCAGTGCATCCATTCAAACCGTGCAAAGCCCTCGTTGTATGCTTTGCCAAGCACAATGGGTACAAGTTCGGAAGACAGCGTTCCGCAGGGCTGATACTCCGGCGAAAGTTCTTTAAACCTTTCTATGTATTGCTCTTTATTTGAAAGATTATGCAGTACAATCGCGTGTTCGCTGGTGGAAACCATGTTGCCGTACCCGTCCCAAATATTGATAATAAGCGGGGCGGAGTCGAAAATAGCTTGTACTATACCAATCGCTTTATACTCTTTTTCCAGCGCGGCTTTAACGGGGCGCAAGTCTACCCCGTATGCAACAAGATATCTTTTTTCCTTGCGCATAAAGCGTATCAACGTAATTTCCGTAGGAAGCGGCTCGCACATTGCGGTTTGATGCATCCATTCAAACTGGACACGCCCCGTGCCAAACGCTTCTTGTACATACGCCAGTGCTTTTTCTTTTGAGAGCGTACCGCAGGGTTGGTACTCGGGGGAAAGGTCGTGAAAATTATCTATAAATTGAGCCTTGGTTTTCAACCCAAACACTTCCAACGAGCGCAAGTTGGTGTCTATCAGCTTTGGCGTTTCGTCCCATATATTGATGATAAACGGCGAGGAATTAAGCAGGATTTCATTAAGTTCGTTAATCTCGCCGGATGTGATTTCCGTAAAGTCCATTTGAGTGTGCCCCTCACAATTGTTGAATTATACCGCCTGTTTGGTGCGTTGCTCGTTCCACTGTTTTTTATGCTCATTAAGGCTTAAACGATTTGCGCCGCCGCAGTAATCCGGTTTTTTTCTCTGTATAGAATCATCTTGCCAATAGCAAACAGGGCAAGTTTCATAGAAGTTTAAATGTTGAAAATGATGTTCTCCGCAACAGGGGCAAATTTTTTCTTTATTCAAGTTTATCAGTCCTCCATGGCTTCGTCGCCCGCTTTTTCATAGTAATATTCTATCCCGTTTGTCGGTTTAAACATTGTGGCTATTCCTATATTTGGGTGACCTATAACAAAATTATTTTCGGTTGTATCGTATCGTATTACTTGCCCCAATTCATTTTTATATCCCACTATTGTGTCGTTTGTTGAAGATTGAATCAAATCCAGTGCTTCTGCGGCATATCTCTCTTTTGTATATCCGTGATATTGCCAAGAATGGTCGCTTATTCCACCCCGCCAATGCCTTGCCAAGTTTTCCGGTGTAAATCCGATATTAAAAACATTTTTACCGCCCCCGGATATGTTCGGGCTGTCTTCCAAATTAATCCCGCCTTCTGCGCACCGTATAATCTTCGCTATTTTGTAGGAAATAATGGTTTTTGTCAATCATTTTGAAACCAAATTGACATATAAATAACATAAAAACCACTGGAAACTATCCCGCGTTTGATATATAATAAGAACGTTTAGGAGGAATGAGCATGAAAAATTTAATGTTTAGGCGGGCAGTGTGCTTCGCTCTTGTTTTAATATTCACCGTTCCAACGATTGTATTTAGTGAAAACGGAACAGATGACGCGCTTATTCTTACAGACCCGGTGGACAATACATACGCCGGCAGAACGCAGTCAAGCAGGCTTATCCAGCAATTGCAGTTTGCGGATTTGCCGCCGGGTGCGGAAGTTCGTGACGCTATTGTTCGTAGCGGCGCGCTTGAAATTATCCGCCCCGAAGCGGTAAATTTTCGCCCCAACGCTTCTGTTACCAATGAGGAAGCAATTGCGATGGCGGTTAGAATGCTTGGTTTAAGCGATGCCGCACGGGAACGCAGTGTTGCTGTTGCGACAGATTTGCCCGGCGGTGTGCCGCTTAACATAACGTGGTCGCTGGGGTATTTGCAGACGGCGGCGGCGGAAGGGCTCATCCCTTCGGAATGGCCGGATGCGGCAATTGAAGCGGTGACAACGCAATTTTCAGACATATACGGGGTGGAAGCCCTGATGGTAGACGAACCTGTTTTCAATCGCACGGCGAACGCAACCCGCCAAAGTATCGCAATGATATTCGGGCGTGTGCTTGAATCAGTCTATTCCGATATTACGGACGCGCCTGAGCTTGGTTTGCCAATCCACAGCTTTACGGACTGGACAAATATCTCTGCCGAATCTGCGGCGGGCGCGAATTTGTTGCTCAGACATAACATAATGCGCGGGCAAACCGCTACGTTTTTCGGCCCAAACAGCCCCGTTTCTCGTTTGGAAATGGCGCAGATAATTCGCAATTTTGACACATTTCATTACAGTGCGCTTGGGCTGGAACGCAGAATGGGAACCGTTGCGGAAGTCATAAACGACCAGTACGCCGAAACGGGCGAATGGACAATATGGCGGCATATCCGTGTGCGACGCGCAGACGGTAATGTTGACGTGCTACAGCTTTCGCAAACGGGAAGTGCCGCGCCGCAAGACGGCATTTTAGACGCGGTTGTTCTGCGTGAAGGTTTTGTAATGGGACTAGGCGGGCTGGAAATAGGCGACCGCATAGAATACCTCGTTCACCCCGCCACGGGAACGGTAAGATATGTATATGTAACAAGCCAAGTTGTGACGCGCACAGAGCGTTTGCGCCTTGAAATCATAAATATTGACGAAGGCCGTATGACCTTCCGCAATGATGATTACGTTGTGTTCACGCNCCCCATGAGCGCGGGGCTTTTCGGGATTCNCCCCGACACAGACGAGCCGTTTATTCGTATGCGCGGCAATCAGCTTTTTCCTGCGGCGGGTTTGCCCCGTGGTTCTTGGTACGATGTAACGTTGGTTGGCAGTGTAATTACCGCCATTGAATTTGTGGGCGATGCCGTGCAAATCCCCGAACATCGCGGAATTGTAGTGATAAACAACCCCGATTTCGGATACTTGACCATTCTTGATGCAGACGGAAACGAAAGGGATTTCACGTACAATCCCGCACAGCTTATTGTACACCGCCGTCAATTTTACGATGCCCGCGACACCATAGGCGGCTGGCATGAAATGTTCCCGTCAATCCACCCCGACCCGCGCACGGTTGGTATGGCAAATGTTACCGTTGGCGATATCGTGGTTTTCCGCGTTGCCGATGATGACCCATACAGGATTATCGAATTATTTGCGGTAGAAAATACAACAACACGTTACGGTCGCGTTTTGCAATTTGTAGACCAAGGCGGCTATTTTGATATGCTTTTGGAATTTGAAAACGGCAGAACCGCTTGGCACAGATTTGTGCAGGGCATTCTGGTAACAAACCGCGGTGTTCCGTCTCTCCCCAATGTGATTCAGCCGGGAGACTGGATGAGAATTACCGTAAATCAGCACCTTATCGCCCCCGGCGTAATGGAAGAGTCTGTTCGCGAAATCGCAATTGACGGCGGCGGCCATCATATCAGCGATATAGTTTCCGGCAATATTGCGGGCGTTGATGCCGCGCAAAATCTTCTGGAAATTTCAAATTCTCAATTGCTTACACCTGCGGGCTGGCGCGAGCATCGTCCGCTTAGCGGCTACAGCACAAGCGGCTCCAACGTGAGATATTTCCACAACGGTTCGCCCGTGACGCTTGCGCATATTAACAGATACCTTGTGCGCGACCCCAACGCCGTGGCGTATATCGCAATCGAAGACCATTTTGCGGGCCCTCGTGCCGTTCATGTAAATGTTCTCGGCGGCAACAGGTTAACCCGTTACGGAACTATTCTTTCAGCCGGAAACAACCAATTCAGTATGCTTGAAGTGCCGGGCAACATTCAGGTAAACCCCGCTACAATTGTTGTGCGTAACGGGCGCCTTGTAGGGCCGGAGCATATCAACGCTGCGGAGTGGGCAAGGGTAAGCCTTGTGGGCAACACCGCCGCCGTTGTGGACATTGGCTCTGCACCTGATACCTCGGGCGTACAACTTGTTCGCGGACGTATATCGCGTGTAATGCCGTTTGAAAGCTTCCGCGTGGAAACAATGAGCCTTTTTGACGGCTTCCGCTGGAACTTCACACCCATTGCGCGGGAATTCACAATTGACCACAACACGCTGTTTATCAATTCAGGCGGCGTTACAAGCATAGATAATTTCCTCGGATACACGGATGCTTCCGTGATTGGCAGTACGTTCTTGGTGGCGGTTGAAGGCGGACGCGCCGCCCGCGTAATTGACGCGCCGCACACAGAGCCGATTCCGCAAATTGCGGGCGCACCCGGTCACTTAACGGTACGCGGAATAATTTACGAAATCAGCGGAAATACGGTACGCTTGCGCGACATGACGGTTTACTACGCCCGCACAGGCGCGTGGAATCGCTTTAGCAATATCAACCCGACGGGTAGCATAACGCTTCAAGCCAACTCGGTTATCGTTGACCGCAACGAGATTATTCCCGCAAGCGGCTTGCGTGTGGGGCAACAAATTATGGCATTCAACAACCAAAGGCGTGACGAGTTTACGATGGAACCGGGGCTGTCCGCTACCGCGTATATCGTTTTGGTTGAAAACTAAGGGGGAGAAAAATGAAAAAGCATTTTCTTACTGCGTTTATCGTAAGCATTGTGGCGGTGCTTGTACTGCCGTTGGCGGTTTCTGCACGGACGCACAGAATCGGTGATATGGGCTTTCACGGTGGAATAAGCGAAGCCCGCCACTTGCCGCGCACGCTTGAGACAATCATGCTGGAGCAAGGTGTTACTGCCGGCAGAGGAGGTCGCGGCCGCGGCCAGAATATCGAAATGGCGTACAGCGAGTTTGTTTTTATTGCAGGTAATCCGATGCTGTTTGAGGGCATAAAAACAGTAAGCCCGGGGTTGCCTGTACCCGCAACCGCACCCGTACCCGATGCAGGTTACACGGTGGGAACGTTCCGCGTAGAGCATCATGTGGACGCGCTTGACGAAACGGGCGAATTTTTCTTGGGTCGCACCATGATTTTTGATGTGCAGTATCGCGTTGAGGGTACGCAAGTAATTTACACCTATATTTTGGACAGGAACAACTGGGAGGAGTTTATCGACACTCCCGACGGCACATTTTTTCTTGACCCTGTGCATTCGTCCTTTGTAATCAGCATAATTGAAGACCGTACCCCTGCCATAAGTTTTTACCGCGGCGATATCTCTGCGCGGCTTGTGTATGATTTGGTGGTGGATGGTGACTTCATTAGTTCTACAACCATTGAGAAAAACGGCGAGTTCTACGGTTTTTCCACAGCATGGTCTGCCACGGAAACCCATATAACAAATGTTTCCATCATAGCCGAAGACTGGGCGTTGCAGTATCAAATTCGCCCAAGCGTTGCGGTAAACAAAGAGCTTCAATTTGTCCGCAACATCCCTACGCAAATAAGCTTTGAAGGCAACTTCCGCGAACTGCACCAAAGCGTTGCGGGATTGCGCTACGATATTTTCATACGGCCAAACTTCATGTGGGACGTTCCTACTACGGGTACTCATTCCATGGTAACGGATAACATATTCGAGCAGTTGCCAGCCCATGATTTATCATTCCTTCGCGGGCATCCCGCCGAAGATGATATCCACAGGCTTTTCGCAATGCAAATTTTGCAGGGCGACCCGCGATTTTTCGTGCCGAACCAAGCCATAACACGGGGACAGTTTTTAACCGCGCTTGCGCGTGCCATAAAACTGCCTGTTGAGGAAGTAACGCTTCCAAGGGCGCGGCGCGGACAGCAACCTGCCGCACTAACTCTCTTTTCGGACGTAACCTCCGACAGGCCGGAGTTCCGCTATATTCAAGCAATACAACGCGCAGGAATTGCCTTTGGGCGCGCAGACGGTAAATTCTATTTCGACTACCCCATCTCTCGCCAAGAAGCAATTGTTACAACCATACGCGCACTTGGGCTTACGAATCTGGGGCTTAACCCAACCGTAATCTCCCCCTTCACAGACAGCAACGATATCGGATACTGGGCAATGCGCGATGTAAACGTCGCCCTAATGCTTGACATAATCGCACCCGACACGGAAGGACGATTCCACCCGCGTCGCGCAATGTCTAAAGCCGAAGCCGCCGCTTTATTCAACCACTTGCTTGAATATATGCGTAACGGAATTGTGCGGCATTACTCGGAACAAATGGTAAATATCACGCACTAGTTTCCCGCCGCATTTTAAACCAGACAAACCCGGTGGACGCAATGCGTAACGCGCCGATGGCAAACATTGCATAATAAATCCCGATAACGGAAAACAGAAAATGCGCAAAAAATGGCGCAATGAATAGGCTGATGTTTTGGGCAGTGTTGTACACTGCCAAATACATCAGCCTATTTTTGTCGGGAGTGTGTTCCAGTACGCCGTTAAGAAGGGCGGTATTTATTCCAACGGCGGAAAAGCCCGTTATTACATGAACCGCCGCCATAATTTGCATATTTGGCACAAATGGGAAGATGAACATATTGCCCGCAAGCAAAAAACCTGCGGCAACAAATGTTACCGTGTTGCCGCGCTTGCGCAAAAGACGTTGCCAAAATCCGCCCGAAAAAAACGCCGTAAGCCCCGTTACCAGCGCGACAAGGGCAAGGTCAAGCTCGTTCGCGCCGCGGTTTATTACCATAAAAATGTTTACAATCGGCCACGCCGCCTGCCACGTAAAAAGAAAACAAACCGCAGGAATAAAAAATGTCAAGAATCGCTTATCCCTGAAAATCAAAGTTAAAGTTTTTGTCGAACTTTTTTCAAAAAGTTCGCAGGGGTGTGGGGACGGAGTCCCCACGGTTTGCTCTTCCTCCGTTGGCACTTTAAGCCTGTTGAAAATTACGACTTCCGCAACGCCAAGTAAAAACGCCGTTACGAAAAAGATTTGATATAAAACCATGCGTTGCTCGTCTGTATTTGGGATAAAGGTGATGGCGAGACCTGCGGAAATTGTTACAATGGGTATCATGGCTTGCCCGAACTTTGTGCGCAACGCGATTGCTTGCCCGCGAGTTGTTCCGCTGAAAATAGTGCCTAAAAGGCTTTGCAAAGACGTTTGCGAAAGTGCGTCAGGGCAGTTCATGACGGCGACGAGGATTACAAAAAGAATCGGCCGAATTTCCGCAGGAAGCATCGGCACAAAGGCGATAAGAAGAAGCACGGCGCGGCTGATTAGAATAAACGCGGCAGTTGCTCTTTTTTTGTTGGTGAATCTGCGGAAGATAATCGCGCCGGGTAGCAGTACGATTGCGGCAACTGCACCGGGTAACGCACTCAGCAAGGCAATTTCAAATTCGCCGCCGCCAAGTCGCTCCAAAAAGCGCACAGAAAACGGCCGCCATAAATTGTTCACCATATCAAACAACAAACCGTACATGATAAAGTGCCAAATATTTGTGCCGCGTATTTGTTTTAGGTCATGCGAAAAAGAGCGGAAACCCACCCTAATGTGTAAAGGAATCTCACTTATTTTTATGCGCATCGGGCGCAGCCGCCTTGCGGGCAAAGGGTTTGGTATACGCCTATCAGCACTTGCGCAAGGCGTGTAAGGTCGTCGATGGTTATTTCGCCGTTGCAATTTATGTCTGCGGCGCGGCGGTTAATTGTTACGCGGTGGCCTGCAAGCCAACGGGCAAGCAATGTTGCATCGGCGGAGGTGACACGCCCGTCGCCGTTTATATCGCCGTGGCGGAAGGGGCGTGTTGCCGTCGCGACGTATGAAAAAGGCAAACTTGCCACGGTTTCGTTTTCGTATGATACATAGATAAATCCTTCAAAAAATCCGTGTGCCGCATGGGCGGCGTTTAGGAAAAATTCTGCGGTGAAATTGGATGAACCATGCGCGGGGACGGTGATGCTTTCGGGCAGATTTAAAAGCGCGCCGCCCGGGTCATTTGTGAAACGATACGAAATAGTGTATGTCCGCGCCGCGTTGCTTCTGTTTGAAATCACGGCGGAAAAGCTTTCGCTTACGTTTTCATTAACCATGTCCGTGCCGCCGAAACTAAACGAGCCTGTTCTTGTTTCGCCGAAAAACCACGGCGGTACAGGGGTTGTTGTAATGGGTTGAAATTGCGGAAGAGCGGCGCGTTCAAAATTTACGTGAACAACGGTGCAAGTTTGAGCGGCGGCAAAGATGTCGATATATCCCGCGCCCATGCCGAAAACGCTACCTACCGAAAGTGGCGTAGCGGTGTTCATCAGACGGGTTTTTACTTCTTCCGCCGTCCATGCCGTGCCGAAATTTTCGCGGCTGTAGTGCTTCATTAAAGCCACCGCGCCCGCAATATGCGGAGCCGCCATAGACGTGCCGCTTCGGCTTCCGTAACCCGATGCGGCAGACCACGGCGGCAATGC